>NZ_JBFAJO010000028.1:0-112267 GCF_040655255.1 Kitasatospora sp. NPDC050463 | reverse complement strand
TGCATGGTCCGCTTGGCGCCGAAGCCCAGCTTGCGGCTGGCCTCCTGCTGGAGCGTGGTGGTGCGGGACGGCGCGCCGTCGGTCCGGCGGGGCGCGGGGCGGATGACCTCGTGGGGCGGCGGGGTCAGGCCCCGCTGGTCGTCCGAGGGGCGGAAGGAGACGAACGTGCCGCCCTCGCCCAGCTCGCCCTCGATCCGGACACCGTCGTACTCGCCGGTCCAGCGGAAGCCGGTCGGTGTCGCGTCCACCGCGCCGTTGCGGCGGGCGTCGAGGTAGGCCTGTTCGGCCGCGTACACGGCACGTTCCCCGGTCCAGTGCGCGGGGAAGAGCGTGCGCTCCCGCCCCGGGGCCGCCTCGTCCCCGATCTCCCTGACCCGCAGGGTGCCGTTGGCGTTGCGGTGGAACACCTCGCCCTGCTCGGCGTGCGGGGACGCGCCGCGCAGGGCGGCCGTCCGGACCTCCTCGCCGAACTCCGCCCTGGCCGGTGGCAGGTTGCCGGCGTGGTCGCCGCCGGGGTGGCCGAGCGCCTGGTCGACCAGGTCGCCCAGTTCCCGCAGCCGTTCGGCCGACGGGACCGGGACGGCCCGGTCCGAGCCGCCGACGAGGAGGTGCTCGACCGGCAGGCCGAGCTGCCGCCCGAGGTGTCGGAGCATCGTCTCCGGGGAGGTCGTCAGACCCCAGGATTCCGGGGACCGGCGCGCCGTCCCGGGTTCCAGGTGAATCGTGCGATGAGCGGCTTCCGGGTCTTCGGTGAACTCCGTTCGCACCCGGAGCAACGTCCCGTCGGGCAGCCGGTGGCCGGTGTTGAAGGCCTCTGCGGCCTCCCTGGCCGTGGTCTTGAGGTGCTCCGCGATCCGGTTCAGGACGGCAGTGTCCTGCTGGGGCCCGGACGGCAGGACCAGGCGCGTGCGCAGGACGAGGACGGTGGCCTCCTCCCCGCTCTCGGCCAGGACGCCGCGCCGCACCTCGAACGGCCGCTGCGGGCGGCCCGCGGGTGTGACCTCGGCCGACGCGTGGCCGGGCTGCAGCACCGACCTCGGATCGGGCACGGTCGCGTGCTGCGCCACGGGCTGCGCGACCGGCGTCGGCGTCGGCGCGTGCGAGGTCTGGAGGCCCGGTTGCTCCACCGCGTGCACCCCGCCGGCAGCCGTCGACTGCGGGGGGAACATCATCCGGTCCCGTGCGAGCCGCGCCTCCTCGGGATCGTCCGCCGGAAGCACTCGCGAGTCCGCGTCGGCGGCCTCGACCCCGGCCGACTGCCGGAGCGTGGCCGACGGGCCGGCCGCCCTCGCCGGCGCGGACTGCCGCCCCTCGGCAGCGGGTGCGGGCTCCGCTCCGGGCAGCCGGCGCACGGGGGTGTCCGGCCCGGGGGCCGGTCCCTCGACCGGCGGCAACGCGTCGACCCGGGCGGTGGCGGGCGGGCGGGTGCCCGTGCCCGCCCGCCCCGGCTCGGCCAGGTCGGCGGCCCGGTGACCGGCCACGTGGGGGGTCCAGTCGCCTTCGCCGGCCGCCTCCTCCGCGAAGACCCTCGCCGTCTCCGGGAGGTCGCCGTCGACGTACGTCATGAAGTCGGGCAGCAGGGCGTCCAGCGTCGGAAGGCTGGAGTCCGCCGGGATCCGGTGGCTGGAATGGGCGCCGTCCGCGCTGTCCGTGAACCTGAGTTCCAGTCGGATCAGCAGGTCGTCGTCCGGGCGCCGTTGGGCGGCGACATAGCGGTCCGCGGCCTTCTGCAGCCGCTCCCTGACCGCCACCCGTTCCGCGGCGGACAGGGCGGGGTCGAAGTCCAGGTGCACCGGCGCGGTGAGGTGGGCACCCACCTGGCCGCTGTGGAAGTAGACCTGACGGACGTCCATCGTCCGCTCGACGTCGTCGCCGAACTCGACGGCCTTGAAACCGGAGCTCCGGTCGATGTCGTCGGGGCCCCACTCGCGGTGCGGCTGGTCCGTGGCCGGACGGTGGACCAGGTGCACGCCGTCCCGGGTCAGGCCCTCGATCCTGACGCCGAAGGCCTCGCCCTCCCAGCTCTCGATGCCGGTGGCCGGGTCGAGCTCCCGCTCGGCCTCGCCGTACGCCCTGCGCACCGCGTCCGCGACGTGGTCGGGCGTCCAGGCCTCGGGGTACAGGGTGTGAGCCTGCCAGTCCTCGTGCCGGTGCCAGTTGCCGGGGAGGTCCGCCTCCGCCGATCCCGGCTCGACGCGCGGGTCCAGGAACCAGACGGCAGCCCGGTAGGTGCCGTTCTCGTAGGTCTTCCAGGCCTGGTCGACGACGACGCCGTGCTCCCGGGCGAGCGCCGCCGGGGGCGCCTGGTGGACCCCCGCGAGCGTCTGGCGGTCACCGAACACGGCCAGTTCCTCGGCACGGTGGCCGAAGCCCGCCGGGGCGGGGCGCAGCCGCGCGAACCGGGGCGCGTCGAGGCCCGTCTGGTCGTCGGCCGGTCGGAAGGACGTGAACTCGCCGTTCAGCAGCTCACCTTCGATCCGGACACCGGCGTACTCACCGACCCAACGGCGGACTCCGCCGTCGGCCGGCTCGGCGACGCGGTTGTTGCGGCGGGCGTCCAGATACGCCTGCTCGGCCGCGTAGACCGCCTCGTCCGCGGTCCAGTGCGCCGGGAACATGGTCCGTTCCCGTTCCCGTGCCGGGGCCGGGGCGGCGGGGTCGCCCACCGGGTCGTGACCGGTCGTGCCGGTCACCCGGTCCACCGCGCGGAAGGTGCCGTTGTGCTGGCGGTCGCCCACCGGCGCCGGTGCGGGGCGGCTCTCGCCCGGTCCGGGGGTGAGGTGGGCGCCGGTGCCGTCCGGCCCGCCGTACAGCACGGCGTGGCGGACGTCCGCGCCGAAGCCGGCGCGCGGCGGAGTTCCCGTCCCGTCGCCGGCCGGGGCGTGGCCGGCGCCGCCGAAGGCCGCGTCGAGGACGGCGCCGAGATTCCGCAGATCGCCGGGCCGGAGCGCGGAGTTCCACTCGACCGAGGCGGCCGGTGCGTGGCCGGGCCGGTCCACGAGGTGACGGCCGAACCGTTCCTCGCCCCGTAGACCGAGCAACCGGCCGAGCTCGCGGACCACGGCGGGCTTCGTGGCGTCGAGGCCCCACCTTCCCCGGTCCAGCTGGTCCCCTCGGGGGTCGAGCTCGATGGTGTGGTGGGCCTCCTCCGCACGGTGGACGAGTGTGACGCCGACCTTCAGCAGGTCACCGTTGGGCAGCCGCTGACCGAGGTTGTAGAAGTCCTCGGCGCCCGCCCTGAGCCTGGCCTTCATCCGTTCGGCCTTGTCGGTGAGCCTCGCGTCCACACCGTCAGGACCGGTCAACCGGGTCTCGTCCACGTACACCCTCAGGGTGAGCACGGTGGCCGTGTCCCCGTCGAGCAGTTCGACTCGGCGGGCCGCGAACCGCGGTCCGCCCCCGTCACCGGCGTCCTCGGCCGGGACGACCTCGGCGTCGGCGAGCCGTCGTTGCGGCTCCGGCACCGGGTCAGTGCGATCGTTCACCACCGTCAGGCCCGGCTCGCCCCAGAAGTCCTTGATCCGGCCGCCTTCCACCCGGACGTTGACCGGAACGAAAACGTGCTGACCGTAGACCACTCCGTCGGAGAGCGGTGGGCGGCCCTGCTCGGCGAGCGCGGCGTTCTCCTTCCGGAGCACCGCCGAAGCGGCGTACCGGGCCTCGTCGTCGGTCCACTGCCGGGGCAGGCTGCGGCCCGCCTCCTGCCAGGCGGAATCGGTGAACTCGGTCCGCCGGCCCTGGACGTCCATCGTGTTGTGCACCACGGCGGGCAGTTGCTCGCCGGGGCGCAGCGACCCCGGTTCACGCAGGTCGGCGGGTACGTGGCCGGGACGGGCCGCCGCCCGGATGTCGTCCAGCGCGGGGGCCATGGTCTTGAACTGGGCCATCAGGTCCGGGAACCCGGTGGCGAGGACGACCCCCGGCAGGTAGTGGTCGAGGGGGCGGAGCCCGGCGCCGGGGGGGATCGGGGTGCTGGAGTAGGCGCCGTCCGGTTCGTCGACGAACTCCAGTCCCAGCTTCATCAGCGGCCCGCCGGGCTGCTGATGAGTGGCGACGTACTGATCTGCGAACTGCTGCACAAGCCTCCGCACTTCCGCGACCTCTCGCTCCGTCATCCCCGGCCGGGGAGTCAGGTGGAGCCGGGCGATGACCTCGACGCCTTCCCGGCCGTCGGCGAACAGAGCCTGCCGCACCCGCAGCGGGCGGTCACCGAGCGTGACATCGGCCGTCGCGGTCAGACCGGTCAGGTCGCGGCCCGGCCAGGCGGCGTCGTCGTGGGGCTGCGAGTCGGCGGGGCGGTGCGTCAGGATCCGGCCGTCGCGGGCCAGTCCCTCGATCCGGACACCGTCCACCTCACCGACCCAGTACGTCGTACGTCCGTCGGGCAGCGTCACCGTCCGGTCGCGGTCCTCGAACGCCCACCGCACCCGCTGAAGCACCTCTTGGGTGTTCGCCCAGCTGTCCGGGTACATCATGTGTCCCGGCGAGCCGTCGCGTCGGCGCCAGCGCGCCGGAAAGCCTCTGCCCATCGTGGAGTCCGGCTCGACCTTGGGGTCGAGGAACCAGACGTGCGCCCGGTAGGTGCCGTTCGGGAAGGTCTGCCTGGGCTTTCCGATGCTCACACCGTGCCGCTCCGCGACGTCCTCCGGCAGCTTGTGGTGCACACCCGTGAGAGTGTGCCGATCCCCGTAGCGGGCCATGTCCTCGGCCCGCTGGCCGAAGCGGAGGGGCTGCATGAGGCTGCTCGGCGCGTGCGCCGGCGGGCTGACGTCCGGCTGGTCGTCCGTGGGCCGGAAGGAGAGGAACCGGTCCCCGTGGATCAGACCCTCGATCCGTACCCCGGCGTACTCGCCCTCCCAGCGCATGACCCCGCCCCCGGCGGGGGTCACGGCCCTTCTGGCCCGAGCGTCGAGGTACGCCTGCTCGGCCGCGTACACCGCGTGCTCCTCGTTCCAGTGCCCGGGGAACATCGTCTTCGTACCGTCGTGCACCGGCGTCGCGAGGTCGCCGGCCCGCGAGTTCGAGTCGACGTGGAAGGCGGACGACGACGTGACCTCGGACGCGTAGCGCGCCCGGAAGGTGAGGTTCGCCTTGGGCTCGCCCAGCACGGCCGGGCGGACCCGCTCCGACCCGAGCTCCGGCCAGAGGTGGCCACCCTCACCGCGCGACGTACCGTACAACGCCCTGCGGCGGACGTCCTCGCGGAAGGCGGCACGGGGTGGGAGACCGCTCTCGTCCCCGGGCACCCGGGGACCGAACGCCCCGTCGATCGACGCGCCGATCTCCCGCAGGCTACGCGGGGCGAGGATCGTCGACTCCTCGGCCGACTGGACGAGATCCGTCTCCATATCGACCCTGATCCGGCCGAAGTAGTCGCGTGACGCCGCGGACATCAGGCCACCGTCGGCATGCACGGGCCGGGCGCCCTTCGCCCGCTCCCGGTACTCGTCGGGCAGGCCCAGCAGGTGGCCGAGCTCGTGCGCCACCGTGCGCGGCTCGGTGGCCAGGCTCCACTCCCGCGAGTGCTCCCGGTGCTCGGGGTCGTCGTTCAACCGCACGGTGTGGTGCGCGGCCTCGGCCGAGTCGGTGAACTCGACCCGCACCCTCAGCTCGTCGCCGTCGGGGAGCCGCTGACCGATGTTGTAGACCTCGTTGACGCCCTCGTGCGCCCGGTCCTTCAGCTGCTCGATCCGGTCCTGGTGGTCGACCTCCTTCGGCAGACCGGTGGTGTCGAAGTGGATCCGGACCACGATCTCGGTGGCCGACGCGCCGTCGGCGCCGGGCAGCGTGCCCCGCCGCGCGTCGAACCCACGGGAGTAGTTGTTCGACACGCGCCGCAGGAAGGGGTCCTCCGGAGAAGTGATCCGCTGAACCGTGTACCCGTCGACCAGGTAGGACCCGGGGGCCGCGACCGGGGCCGGCGTCGGCTCGGGCTGCGCGACCGGCGTCGGCGTCGGCGCGTGCAGCATCCGCGGCTCCGGCCGTTCCGCGCGGGGGCGGGGCCGGTGCTGGTCCGCGAAGACCTGGTCCGGCGTCCCCGCGAAGTCGGTGATCTGACCGTTCGTCAGTTCGACCCGCAGGGAGACGCCGGCGAAGCTCCCCTCGACGGTCTGCGACGGGTTCGCGGTGAGGTCGGCCTGTGCCGCGACCCTGCGCGCCGCGTGGCGACGTTCCACGGCCGTCCACTCGGGGGGCAGGCCGCGGCCCGCGTCGGCGGCGAGGGTGGCCCCGAAGTCCGGTGCGGCGGCCAGGCCCAGGTCCCCGCCGGCCGCCGCCCGGCTCACCGTCGGCGGGCGCTCACCGGTGCCGGGAGTCCCCGGCGGGCGCAGCGGCGCCGCCGGCGCCGTGTCGTCCCCGATGAGGCGGTCGGCCCAGGTGAGGGGGCGGACGAGGTCGAGGAGGTTGTCGCCGAGACTGCGCCTCAGATCGGTGCCGAACAGCATCAGGTTCGCCCGCAGCGGCGCCACCGGCTCCGAACCGGGATCCCCGTCGACGAAACGCAGCGTCAACCGGACCGAGCCGTTGTTCCGGGGAAGCGACCGCGCGGTGTAGTCGTCCGCGGCCAGCCGGAGCGCCTCTCTCATCTCGCCCGTCTCCGCCCCCCGGACCCGGACGATCACCTCGGTGCGCAGCCGGCCGTCGCCGAGCAGCACGCGGCGGACGGTCGCGGGGGCTTGCCGGCCGTCGTGTGTCACCGGGTGCTCGGCGAACCGGGTCACCACCGTGTCCCCGCCGTAGGGCCGGAAAGGCTGCCAGGTGGTCGGCCGGTGGACGAGGTGCTGTCCGTCGCGGAAGACGCCCTCGATCCGGACGCCGTCCGGGGTGGTTCCGATCCAGTGCAGACTCCCGTCGGCCGACTCCGTCTCGTGCTGCCGGTCCCGGAAGGCCCGGTCCACGCGGTCGAGGAGCTGCTCGGGCCCCCATTCCCTGGGGTAGAACATCTGGCTCGGCTCGTCGGCCCGACGGTGCTCCCGGGAGGGGAACTCGCTCAGCGGGGCGTGCGGCGACACCGTCGGGTCCAGGTACCAGACGGTCGCCCGGTAGGTGCCGTTGGCGTTCTGCGGCTGGGCGTCGGCGATGCGCAGACCGTGGTCGGCGGGGGTCATGGCCGGCCCCTGGTGGTGGACGCCGGTGAGGGTGTGCCGGTCGCCGTAGCGGACCAGGTCCTCGACCCGGTGGCCGAAGGCGGACGCCTCCCCGGGCCGCAGCCAGTACGGGGTTTCGAGCCCGCGCTGGTCGAACGAGGGCCGGAAGGACGTGAAGTCGGCCCCCCGGATCTCGCCCTCGATGCGGACCCCGGCGTACTCGCCGGTCCAGCGGTACGAGGCGAGGCCGGTCTCGGTCAGATTGCCGGTCCGCCGGGCGTCCAGGTACGCCTGCTTCGCCGCGTACACCGCGTCGTCGGCCGTCCAGTGGTCGGGGAACATCATCCGCCGCGACCGGCTGTCCAGGCGTCCGGCCGGCGCGTCCGCCAGCCGGTCGCCGAGGACCTCGGCGCCGGCCACCAGGTAGGTGCCGTTGCGGTTCGGAGCCCCGGTGGGCTCCGGCCGGGGCCGGTCGGAGCCCACCGGCGGGGCCAGGTGCCCGCCCCGGCCGTCCGGCCCGTCGTGGAGCGCGACCCGCCGGGTGTCCTGGCCGAACGACGCCCGTGCGGGGAGCTCGCCGTGCTGGGGGTGCCGGGGGGCGGTCCCGAAGACGCCGTCGAGCACGACGCCCAGCTCGTCCAGGTTGTGCGGCCGGAGCGCCGTCTCGCGGTGGGCGGTCCCCGCCCCGTCGGCGAGCGGGTGGTCCGCGTCGTACCAGACCCGGCCGCGCTGGTCGAAGGTGGGAGCTGTCATGAGGCCGCCCTCCGGGTAGACCGGCCGGGGGCCGGCCTCCGCACGCCGGTACTCGTCCCCGAGGCCGAGCAGGTGGCCGATCTCGTGGCCGATCACCCTCGGGGCGGAGTGCACGCCCCAGTTCAGCGCGCTCTCCTGCGGCTGGTCGAGGCGCACGTGGACGACGTGGTGGGCCTCCTCCGCGTGCTCGACGAACTGGACCGCGACCTCCAGCACGTCGCCGTTGGGCAGCCGCTGGCCGTGGTTGAAGACGTCCCGGACGCCCTCCTCCGCGGTGAGCCGCATCCGGTCGAGGTTCCGCTCGATCTCGACCTCGGTGGCGCCGATGTCGACCGGTCGCGGGAGGATCCGGACGGTGAGGACGGTCCTGGTGTCGCCGCCGGGCTCCTCCACCCGGCGGGCCTCGTAGGACTGGATGTACTGGGCCCGCAGGCCGAGGAGGAACGGATCGGCGGGCGGGCGGACCTCCGCCGTGGCCAGCGTCCGCACCGGCAGGGGCGCCGGAGCGGCCGAGGCCTGGTCGCCGAGGCGCTGGCCGGGCTCGGCCCAGAAGTCCATGATCCGTCCGAACGAGACCAGCAGCTTGAGCCGGACACCGGCGAACTCGCCGGTGAGGATCTCGGGTGCCGGACGGCCCCGGCCGACGGCCCCCAGGTCATCGAAGACCTGGCGGGCGGCGTGCTGGGCGTCCTCGCGGCGCCACTGCGGCGGAAGGCCGAAGCCGCCGCGGTCGCGGGCGGCGGGGTCGAACACGGACAGCACGTGCGGCAGGGCCGGCGCGGGCACGTCCACCGCGTTGAGCGGCACCCCGTCGTTGTCGGCGGGGTCGCGCAGCCGGAACAGCGGCGCGTAGTCGGTGTCCACCTCCCCCCGGGCGGGAAGGGTGGCGCGGGACACGGCTTCGACCAGCTCGGCGGCGCGCTCCGGCCGGAGCGCCGACGGCAGGTGGCCGGTGAGGTCCGTTCCGTCCCCGGGGTGGACGGCGATGCTCAGGTCGGCGTCCCCCCGGTCCTCGGTGAACTCCAGCGACAGCGCCAGGCGCCGGTTTCCCGTGGGTTCGTCGGGGTCCGTGTGACCGACGTACCCGTCGAAGTGCCGGTCGGCCTCGCGGGCCAGCTGCTCCCGGACGTGCTGGACCTGCTCGGGCGTCATCCCGTCGGCCGGCCGCAGAAAGACCCTGAGCGAGAGCAGGTGGACTTCGTGGCCGTTGTCGCGGAGGAGCCATCGTCCGCCCGCCGTCAGGGCGTGGCCGAGCCGCACCTCCATCTCGTCCGTCCGGAAGAGCTCGCGGCTCTGCCGCCAGTCCTCGGCGGGGTCGGCCCGGAGCTCGGCCGGGCCGTGCGCCACGATCCGGCCGTCCTGCGAGATCCCCGCGATCGGCGCGTCCTCGTAGGCGCCGAACCAGCGCGTCCGGCCGCGCCTCACCGGAACGACGATGGTGTTGTCACCGGCCGCGGCCTCGGCGGCTCCGCGAGCCGCCTGCTCGGGCGTCAGGCCCTCGGGGTAGAGCAGGTGCCCGTGGGCGTCGGAGGAGGCGTGCCAGCGCGACGGGAACCGGGACAGCGGTGCCCCGGGCTCCACGGACGGGTCGAGCACCAGGATGTCCGCCTGGCGGGCGCCGTACTCGTTCGCCTGCTGCCCGTCGGAGAGCCGCACGCCCTGGCGCCCCGCGTCCGGCAGGCCGCCGCGACGGGAGGGCCGGTCGGTGGTGGACCCGGCCGTCGTCAGGCCGTCCTGATCGGCGGACGGGTGGAACGAGATGAACCCGCCCGCCGCGTCCAACCGGCCCTCGATCCGGACGCCCGCGTACTCGCCCCGCCAGTGGTGGCCGGTCGGGGTCGGGTCGACCGCGCCGGTGCGGCGGGCGTGCAGGTACGCCTGCTCGGCCGCGTACTCCGCGCGCTCGGCCGTCCAGCGGGCCGGGAACAGGACCCTCTCCTCACCCGTCTCGGTCCGGACCAGCAGGGTGCCGTTGGTGTTGCGCCGCGTCACCCGGTCCGCGCCGACCGCCTCCGGGGGAAGGTCCGCCGGCAGGTGTTCCGACGCCCTGCTTCGGGCACCGTCGTCGAACGCCGCCCTGGTCGGCAGCGGCGAGGAGTCGGTCCCGAGGGGCCCGCCCACCTGGTCCACGAGGTCGCCCAGCGCGCGCAGCCGTGCCGGTGCCAGGGCCGGGACGACGCCGCCCGAGCCGCCGCCCGTGTGCACCTCGACCGGCAGGTCGAGGGCGCGGCCCAGCTGGTGGACCAGTTGCTCCCGGGAGATCCCCAGGTGCCAGTTCCGGTCGTTCTGGCGAGCGCTGCCGTCGTGCAGGCGCACCGTGCGGTGAGCCGCGTCCGCGTTGTCGACGAACTCCACCCGCACCCGCAGCAGGCTGCCGTCGGGCAGCCGGTGGCCGGTGTTGAACTGCGCGGCACCCGCCCGGACCCGGTTCTCCAGCGCGGTCAGCGCGGCCGTCCGGTCGATCGGCCGGCCCTGCGCGTCGTGCGTCGGCAGGTCCGAGCGGTCCAGGTGGGTCCGGAGGACGAGGACGGTGGCGTCCTCCCCGCCCTCCTGGAGGGTGCCGCGCCGCAGCTCGAACCGCCGGCCCGCGACCGGTGCGATCGTGGCCGAGGTGTGGCCCGGTGCCAGGGAGGTGGCGGACTCGTGAGCCGACGACGACGAGCCACCGGGCGACGAGGAGGACTCGCCTCCGGCGTCGCCGGTGTGCCGGGGGGCCGCGGGCGCGCCGACCGGCTCCGGGACGGGGTTGGTGTGCTGGGACGGGAACTCCTGTCCCGGCACACCGCGGAAGTCGACGACCCGGCCGTTCTCGGTCCAGACCTCCATCCTGACCCCGTTGAACGAACCCTCGTGGATCCGCCGGTTCGGGGCGGTCGGATCAGGCCGCGAGACCTGGCTCGACATCGCCCGGGCCGCGGCGGCCATGCCCTCGGTGGGGGTCCACCCGGAGGGCAGGCCACGGCCCGCGTCGGCCGGCAGCGGGTCGACGAAGGCCATCCTGAGCACCGTTTCCGTGGCCGCCATCAGGCTGACGGTCGCGGGGCGCCGCCCCGTCCCGGGTGTGCCGGGCTCCTCCAGCGGGCGGACCGTCGGGCGCGTGCCGTGGTCGGTCCAGCCGGTCCTCGGAGCGCCGTCGGCGAGCGTGCGGGCCAGCTCCCGCAGGGGGCGGCCGGGGGTGTCCGTCAGGTCGGGCAGGAGCGTCCGCACGTCGAGGGCGCGGGGGTCGGTGCTCCTTCTGATCACGGTGGTGCTGTGAGCGCTCTCGGCGGCGTCGGCGAGCTCGATCCTCACCCGCACCGGGGTGCCGCCCGCGGTCTCCTGGGTGCGGGTGTAGGCGTCGACGGCCCGCTGGAGGTCCTCCCGGACGTTCTCGACGCGCCCGGGTCCGGCACCGCCCTCGAAGTCCAGGTGCACCCGGGCGGTGAGCTCGACGCCCTCCTGGCCGCTGTCGAAGCGGACGTGCCGGACGCTCACCTCGGGCCCGCCGGGGCCGGTCTGCATCCGGGTCGCCGCGGACTGCGCGACCACGCTCTCCTGGCGCCAGTGGGTGAGCGGCTGCTCGACGGTCGGCCGGTGCACGAGGTGGACGCCGTCCCGGCTGATCCCCTCGATCCGGATGCCGTTCGCCTCACCCACCCAGTGCTCGGCCGCGCCGGCCGCGGGCTCCTGCGTCCTCGACCCCGCGTACGCGGTGTACGCGGCGTGGACGGCGGCCAGGACGTCGGCCCGGCCCCAGGCCGTGGGGTACAGCATGTGCACGTGATCGTTGTCGGGGATGCCGTGCCAGCGGGACTCGAACGCCTGCAGCGGGGCGCCGGGGGCCACGGTCGGGTCGAGGAACCAGACCCTGGCCCGGTAGGTGCCGTTGTCGTGGGCCGGCCACCTGTGCGCGTCCGCCTCCACCCTGATGCCGTGGGCGGCGGCGGCCGACGGGATCGGTGCGTGGTGGACGCCGGTGAGGGTCTGCCGGTCGCCGAACCGGACGTGCGCCTCCGTGTTCAGGCCGAAGACCCGGTTCACGGGTCGCACCGGCTCGTGCGTCGGGGCGGCCAGCCCGCCCTGGTCGTCGGACGGCCGGAAGGATACGGACCGCCCGTTGACCAGCTCGCCCTCGATCCGCACGCCGCCGTACTCGCCCACCCAGTGGTACCCGGTGGCGCTGTCCGTGACCCGGCCGGTGCGCCGGGCCGTGTGGTAGGCCTGTTCGGCCGCGTAGACCGCGTGGTCCGCCGTCCAGTGCTCGGGGAACATCACCTGCCGGCGGGGGCGGGGCGCGGTCGCGAGGTCGCCGGCCGCGCTGGTGGTGGTCCGCGGCTCGGCGGCCGGCAGCTCGACCACGAACGTGCCGTTGCGGTTGACCGGGCCCACCCGGTCCGGCCGGGGCCGGTCCGAGGCCGGTTCCGGGTACAGGTGTCCCACGGCGCCGTTCCCGTCGCCGTGGAGGGCGGTGCGGCGGGCCGCCTCGTCGAAGCCGGCCCGCAGCGGCACCGCACCGGGGACCGCCTCACGGGCGGGTATCCGGAGCGCCGCGTCGACGACGGCGCCGAGGTCCCGGAGGTAGCGCGGCGGCAGGCCCGGCGCGGAACGCTCCGCGACGACCTGTCCGTCCCCGTGGTCCCCGTCGACCCCGTACAGGCCGAACCGGTCCAGGAAGTCCGCGGTCATGAGCCCGCCGTCCGCGTACACGGGCCGCGGGCCCCAGGACGCCTCCCGGTACTCGTCGGGAAGGCCAAGCGCGTGCCCGAGTTCGTGGGCGAGTACCCGCCGAGGGATGTCGAGGCTCCAGTTGCCGAGGTCCTCCCGGCCGTTCGTACGGTGGACGGCGGCGGTGTGGTGGGCGTCCTCCGGCCGGTCCACGAACTCCACCCGGACCTGCAGCTGGTCGCCGCTGGGCAGCCGCTGGCCCCGGTTGTACTGCTCGCCGATCCCCTGCCTGGCCCGGTCCTGCAGCTCGGCCAGGCGGGTCCGGGTCACCGCGTCCAGGCCCACGCCCGGGGCCGGCTCCAGCCGCGAGGTGTCCAGGTGGACCCGCAGCGTCAGCACCGTCCGGGTGTCCCCGTCGGGCAGTTCGACGCGCTCGGCCTCGTACGACTGCCAGCGACGGCCGGACATCCTGCCGCCGAAGGCGTCCGCGGGCGGCAGGACCTCCGCCGTGGCGAGCACGCGTCCCGGGCCGTGCTCCACGGTGTGCCGCGGGGCCTCGTCCGCGGTGCGGGTGCCCCAGAAGTCGGTGATCCGGCCGTTCTCGACCCGGACGACGACCTCGGCTCCCGCGACGGTCCCGCGACGGACGACCGGGCGGGCCGCGGGGGTGGCGAGGAGGTCGGTCCGGTCACCGCTCTCGGTGGACCGCGCGACCAGGTCGGCCGCGAACCGCGCCTCGTCGGCCGTCCACTCGGTGGGCAGCCCCCGGCGCGGACCGTCCCAGGCCTCGCCGGTGAAGGACTGCCGCAGGCCGGGCAGCAGCGCGGCCATCCGGTCCGTGGTCCGGGGCAGCGGCTCGTCCGGGCGGACCGCGCCCGGCTCGTGGAGGCTGCCGGGGACCGGCTCCTGGATCCGGCCCGGGCGGACGCCGTCGAGGTCCCGCGAATCCGGCGCGAGGCGTTCGGCCACGAACAGCAGGTCGTGCCGCCCGCCCGCCTCCATCAGGGGGCCGAGGTGGTCCCGCAGCACCGGCGGCGTGCCGGCGGTGATCCGGCGGCTGGAGTGGCTCCCCTCCGCGGTGTCCGTGAACTCCAGCCGCAGGTCGAGCAGGGTCTCGTCGGGCGACTGCAGGAGGAGGTAGTCGTTCGCCTGGCGCCGGAGCTGCCGCCGCGCCTCGGACACCTGCTCGGGCGTCATCGCCGGGTCGGCTTCCAGGTGGATCCGCGCGGTGACGCGGATGCCCTCCTGGCCGGAGTCGAACAGGACCCGCCGGAACTCCACCTGGCCGCCCCGCCCCGCCCCCAGCCTGTGGACGAGGGGCTGCGAGGCGCCCAGCTCGCCGGTCGTGTCCCAGTGGTCGTACGGCGGGTGCGGGTACGGATCGGGCGCCGGCTGGGACTCGGTCGGCCGGTGGGTGAGGATCCTGCCGTCCCGGCTGAGCCCCTCGATCCGGACACCGTACGCCTCGCCGACCCAGTGCCAGGTCACGCCGTCGGGCAGCAGCTCCCGGGGGTTCCCCGGTGCGCTCTCGGCCCGCGCCGCGGCCCACCTGGTCTGCTCGGCGGTCCACCCTTCGGGGTAGCGCATCGGCGCCGGCGCGTCGGCCGCCCGGTGCCAGCGGCTCGGGAACACGGCCAGCGGCGAGTCCACCGGCAGGGCCGGGTCCAGGTACCAGACGTCCCCGCGGCCGGTCCCGTTCAGGTGCCGCGTCGCCGGATCCACCGGGTCCGCCCGGACGCCGTGCGCGACGCCCATCGCGGCGTCGGCATCGTACCGGGGGTCGTGGTGGACGCCGCTCATGGTGCGCCGGTCGCCGTACTCGGCGGTGTGGCCCGGCCAGGCCGTGTGGCCGGGGGCGGGGCGGTCCGGCGCGTACGCCGGGGCGGTCAGCCCCTCCTGGTCGTTCGACGGGTGGAAGGAGGTGATCGCGCCGTCCTGCTGCTCCCCCCTGAAGCGGACGCCCGCGTACTCGCCGACCCACCGGCGGGCCTGCGGCGACAGACCGCGCTCCAGGGCGCCGAGGTGGGCCTGCTCGGCCGCGTACACGGCCTCGTCCGCCGTCCAGTGCGCGGGGAAGAGGGTGCGCTCCACCACCCGCTGACCCGTCAGCGTCTCCAGCCGCACGGTGCGGTTGGGGTTCTCGAAGTACTCCCCGCCCGGGTTGGCCTCCCGGAGGGCGGGCGTCAGCAGTCGGCCGTCCGGCCCGTACAGCGCGGCGTCGCGGACCTGCGGCGTGATGGTGGAGCGCGGCGCGGGAGCGGCGCCCTCGGGCGCGGCGGCCGGGGTGAAGGCACCGTCGACGGCGGCGCCCACCTCGCGCAGCCCGTGCGCGGCCGGTCCCGACACGGGCCTGCGGGTGCCGCGGCCGGTCTCCCGGTGCGTCTCTCGGTGCTCGCCGCGCAGGCCGAGGGCGTGCCCGAGCTCGTGGGCGAGCACGTCGCGGCTGACCCGCAGGCCCCAGTTCGCGCCGTCCTGGCGGACGGTGCCGGCATGCAGCTTGACGGTGTGGTGGGCGGTCGCGGGGGTTTCGGTGAACTCGACCCGGACGCGCAGCAGGCTGCCGTCGGGCAGGCGGTGGCCGTTGTTGTAGGCGTCGGCCACGGCGGCCAGGGCGCGCCGGCGCACGGCGTCCGCCACCGGGCCGGAGACCGCCGGGGGCCCCGTGATGTCCAGGTGCGTCCGCAGGACGAGTTCGGTCGCCCGGGTGCCGTCCGGCAGGGTGCCGCGCCGGGCCTCGAAGGGCCGCGGTGTGGAAGCGTCCTCGGTGCCGGCGGGACGACCGACGTGCGCCGTCGTGTAGTCCGCCACCAGGAACGAGGCGGGCGGCGGGGGCACGACCTCCTGGTCCCCGCCGACGTGCGGCGGGATCACCGTCGGCGTCAGCGGCTCGGTGGTGTTCCCGGGCACGGTGGAGTCGTCGACCGGGGTGACGGGCGGCACGGCCGACTGGTCGGCGAGGTCGGTGGACTCGCTCGACTCGGCGGACTCGGCGGACGCGGTGGCCGGCCTGCGCGGGGACTGCGGGAACTCGTTCGGCGTCCGGGGCGGCGTCGGCACCGGCGGCTCGTCGCCCGGGGTGCGGCGGTCCCGGGTGGGCTCCTGGCCCAGCAGGACCGACGCGATGCTCTCGGTCTGCCGCGCGGGCCCTTGGCGCGGCAGACCCTCGGTGAGCAGCGGCTCCTGCGCCGGGTGGCGCCCGGCGGCGTCGGGGTCGCCCGGGGGGCGCGGGGTGGGCGCGTGCGGCGGCGGGGCGACCGGGGCGGTGTGGTCGGACGAGGTGGTGGGGACGGGCGCGGGGCGGCTGACGTCCTGGTGCGCGGTGGTGGTCGTCGCCGTGGCGGTCGCGGTCGCCTGCGTCCGCTGCGGGGTGTGCTCGTTCGACGACTCCGTCCGGTGGGGCTGGACCGGCGGTAGGTCGGCGGCGGACTGGGTGGCCCGCGGCGTCGGCCTGCCGGGCGTGCCGGTCTTCGGGGCGTTCTGCCCCGTTGCCTCGGACTTCGGCGCCTCGGACTTCGGCGCTTCCGGCTTCGGCCCGGTCGCCGGGTCGTCGTGGGACTGCACCCGGACGGGCGGGGTGGTGGCCGGCTTGTCGTTCGACGCCAGGTGTTCGCCCGTGCTGGAGGTCCGCGACGGCCGCGCCGGCGGAGGCGTGGCGGGGGCGTCGTGAGCTCCGAGGTCACCGAGGAAGTGCAGCCCGGCCAGACCCGTCGGCTCGTGCGCGGAGCGCTCGTCCGCGAGGAAGTCCGCGTACTGCAGCAGCGACTGCATCCACTCGGCGACCTCCGGGTCGGCCTCCGGTGAGGTGATCTTCCGCCCCGACGCCGCACCGATGTTGTCGGAGAGCTCCTCCAGCGACTTGATGTGCTTCAGGTGAGCGGCCTCGAAGGAGCTGTTGTGGCCCATCCGGGGCACCGGGAACGGGACGACCTTGCCGGACGCGAGGCAGGCCAGGGCCGCGAAGTTGATCGGGTGGTACAACGGGAAGTACTTGGACGCCCCGTCCTCCACCGCCGCGTTCTGGGTCGTCGAAACCCAGTGGGCGTACCTGTGCATCAGAGGGCCGGCACCGAGGTGCATGACGTGGCCCATGATGCCCGTCATCAGGCCGCCGACGAAGCTGCCTCCGGTGACGGTGAACTCGTGGTTCTCCCCGAAGGTGAGGTTGTAGGTGCCCTCGGTGAGGACGTTCTGCACACCGGCCTTGATGTACCCGCCGACCGCCAGTCCGAGCCGGTAGCCCTTGTTCCCGGCGCCCATCTGCTCGGCGAGCGCGGGGAGTTCATGGGTCAGCAACCTCGTCTGACGCGTGGAGAGCTTCTCCGCGCCCTCGTGCGTGAGGACGTCTCCGAGCGCGCCCTTGACGCCGCCGAGCCGCTCCAGGCTCTTCGCCCCCCAGTTGGTGGCGAAGGCCTCGCCGAACTCTTTGCCGAGCGTCTTGGCGACCGTGTCGCCGAGTTCCTTGCCGAAGTGCTTCGTGAAGATCTTCTCCATCTCCTGGACGAAGATCCCGGAGAGCGCGTCGGTGCCCTTCTTGCCGAAGCCGTGGTGCAGTTGCTCGGTGGCCGCCTCCATCAGGCTGCCGAGGTCGCGCGCGAACGCCTTGGCCGCGGCCTTCTCCGGCCCCGTGAGCGACTTGGCCGCCGCGCCCGCCGCGCTCGCCAGCCCCTCCTTCTCGGCCGCCTTGGCCGCCGCGCCCGCCGTGCTCGCCAGCCCCTCCTTCTCAGCGGCCTTGGCCGCCGCACCCACCGTGCTCGCCAGCCCCTCCTTCTCAGCGGCCTTGGCCGCCGCACCCACCGTGCTCGCCAGCCCCTCCTTCTCGGCCGCCTTGGTCACCGCACCCAGCGGGCCCTTGAGCCCCTCCTTCTCCGCGACCTTGGTTGCCGACTCCAGCAGGGCCTTGAGGCCCTTGATGTCGCCATGCACCAGGTAGTTGCTCAGCTGGTCGGCCAGCAGCCGGCCGCCGCTCTTGCCGAGGAGCTTGCCCAGCAGCTTGCCGAGCCCCAGCCCGAAGAGCTCCAGCGGGCCGCCGAGCACACCGCCGATGAGGCCGAAGAGGGCCGCCTGCTTGGTGTACTCCTTGTCGACGTGGTCGCGGTTGCCCTGCCCGATCTGGAGGTTCTGGATGATGCCGTCCATCAGCAGACCGCCCACGATGCCCGAGAAGGTGTGCATCGCGATGGTCTTGAGCAGGTACTTCATCAGGGCCTGGAGCGCGACCTTGGTGAGCAGCTTCCTGAGTACCAGCCCGGACAGGCTGGTGCCGAAGCTGAACGGCGCCCAGAAGATCGCCAGTGCGATCTCGACCATCAGCTGCACCAGCTGGGCGATCGCCATCCACTTGGTGTACTCGACCGAGTTGGCGACGTCGCCGGCGCAGTCGGCCAGTGCCTTGGCGGTCTTGGCCGCCGCCGACACGTAGTCCTCCCCGCCACCGTCGGTCTTACCGATGAACGAGTTCATCTGATAGGCGAACGTCGTGGCGGCCTTGCCCTCGAACTGGTCCTTGCACTGCTTCGCCACCGTGGCGATCAGGTCGTGCAGTTCGGGCAGTTCCTTGTGCAACCGCTCGTAGGCGTCCCGAATCTCGCGCAGGTCTCCCTCCTTCACCTCCGGCCAGGGCATGCCGGTGATGATCGTGAAGAAACGTGCTGTCGAGGCATTGACCTCGATCGACGAGTGGGGCACGTGCTGCCTGCCGTTCCGGTCGTTCCAGGGCGCCCGCGCGCCGTCACTGCTTGTCGAGGGGTCCTACGGCCGGGTTGTCCGCCGGTCCGGGGAGGGGTTCAGAAGGCTGGATCCAGAGGGCCGGGTGCGGTGACCCGGGCTCAGAGGCCGTTGGCCAGGTCGAGGGAATGCTGGTCCGCCCTGTCGAGCGTTTCGGCCAGCACCTCACCGTTCTCGCCGACCGAGCCCATCGTGCTGCTGATCTTGAGGATCAGCTCGTACAGGTTCGTGGTGCCCTCGTCGACCTGCTGGTGGTACTGCTTGCCGATCTCGTCGTGGCCGCCGACGGCCAGGTTCGCGTCGTTGATGAACTTCGCGTCCGCCAGGACCTTCGCGGTCAGCTTCTTCAGCTCGAAGAACTCCGCGAAGCTCTGCTTGAGCATCGCGGTCTTGGCCGTGGTGCCGTGGCTAGCCATGGAACTCCTCCTGACGGTCCGCCTTCTTCTTCTTGTCCTCGGGTTCGTAACCCGGGCGCATGGCCCACAGCGGTTCGAGGATCTCGTCCAGTTCGGTGCCGCCGGTCATGGAGAGCCGCAGCGTCTCCCCCATGCCGTCGAACCGGCCGATCCGTTCGGCGACCTGCTCGCCCACGGCCGCGCGGGCCTCGTTGAGCGAGTCGGTCAGGATCTTCGCCAGCTCGGCGGGGGCCATCTCGCGGTAACCGTTGGTGTGGAAGGTCATCGAGACGACCTGGCCCTGCGAGCCGACCTTGACGGTGACCATCCGGTCCTTGGAGGTGACCGAGGCGGTGAGCTCGTTCATCTCCTTCTGCATCTCCTCGGCCCTGGCCAGCTCGCTCTGCATCTCCGCCATCGCCTGGGCGATCTGTTCCGCGAAGGGGTTGCTCATGTGCTGCTTCCTGTCTTGTCGTCAAAGGCTGGAGCCCCGTCCGTCGTCGGGCGGAAGGGGCGTCCCGGTGGCGTCAGCGTCCGATGACGCCGTGCACGGCACCGGTCTCGGTGCCCCAGGTCTCTTCGTCCTCCGCCAGCCAGGTGGTGCGCCGGCGGTCCTTGTCGTTGGGGCCGCCCTGGCCGGCGCCACCCATACCGCCACCGGGCGGCATCATCGGCGGCATGCCGCCGGAGCTGGTCGGGGTCTGCCGGCCGGTCAGCAGGGCCTGCTCCTGAGCGGCGGCCTTGGCGGCCTTCTCGGCGGCCACCCGTTCGGCGTTGGCCTGGTCGACCGCGGCCTTCATGGCGTTCGGGTCGCCGCCGGAGGCGAGCGCCCGGGAGCTCATGCCACCGCCCATTCCGGTGACCACCGGGCCGCCACCGGGGCTGAGCAGGCCTCCCGAGCCGGAACCGCCCAGGCCGCCGAGGCCACCCGTGTTGTAGGAGAATCCGCCGGGGCCGAAGTTGCCCGGCGTCAGCAGGTCGTCCCCGGCGCCGCCGGAGTACCGGTCGGCGAGCAACTGCCGGTACTCCGAGACGGCGTTGCCCTGGCCGTCGAGCAGGGTGCCGTCCGGCCCGATGGTGTAGTTCGGGCCGGCCAGCATCGGATTGCCGTTGGAGTCGAGTACGGGGTTGCCGTCCTCGTCGACGATCCGCCCGTCCTTGGTGATCACGGAACCGGGCGGCACGGTGACGGGCCTGTTCGATCCGCCGCCCCCCAGCAGGAGGTCGTTGGAGCTGCCGAGGTTGGGGTTGCCGATGAGGTCGAGGCCCGAACCGCCGTTGCCGTTGCCGTTGCCGGTGCCGTTGCCGCCCGTACCGAGCCCGAAGTTCGGCAGGCCCGACCCGCTGCCGCCGCTCCCGCTGCCGTTCCCCTCCAGCTTGAGGTCCGGACCGCCCGGCTTCTTGATGTCCGGGCCGCCGATGTTCTTCAGATCGGGCCCGCCTCCGCCGCCGTTCATCTTGAGGTTGGGGTCGTCGATCTTCGGGTTGCCGGTGTCGTTGGTCTTGTCGTCCTTGCCGGGGTCGGTCTCGTCCTTCTTCGGCGTGGGCATGAGGAGTGGGAACGGCTTGAGCGGCGTGGCCGCGCCCGAGACGATGCCGTAGACCTTGGCGATGTTGCCGAGCGCCGTATTGGCCGCCTTGTCCAGGACGGAAACGATGTTCTCCACCCAGATGGCCCGCGCCCTGGCTTCCACCTTCGTCCAGAATTCGGGCGTTTTGGGATCTCCGAACGTCGCGCCCGTCAGGGTGAATACCAAATCCATTGTGCCGCTGGTCTTGTCCGTGATCTTTCCGGTTACCGTGGCGTCGGTGGGGTTGTCGTGGGTGAACTTGACGTTCTCGGCCTTCTGACTCACAGTCAGCGTCGCGCCCTTGAGCCCCTCCAGGAGGGCCGAGGTCACGGTGTTCGTCGGCCAGGCGTCGAAAGTGCCGTGCCATTCCCACCACGCGGCCATGAGCGTATCCACCGCCGCCGGGACAACGGGGTCGCAGTCCCTCAGGTAGTCCTCGACCTTGGTGCGGCTCATGTTGCGCCGGTCGGCGATGATTTCGTTCCGGAACGCGTTCAGGACGGCGCGGAAGGCCCCCGCCGCACTTCCCTGCCAGTCACTGTCCTTCGAGGCGACGGTGTCCGCCCACTTACCGACCTCCTCGATCCAGCCGTCGAGGAAGACGGCCACGTCCCGCAGGGTGTTCGCCGCGTCGTTGAAGACCAGGGGGTTGAGTTTGTCGTTGACTCGCGGCTTGGAGTTGTACATGCGCTCCAGCGGCGCCACGCTGTGCGTGAAACCCACCAGCTTCCCGCCCTCACCGTCGAGGTTGGGGTACAGGATGTGGGCGCCGACCACATAGCTGGCGTTGTAGGTGGTACCACTGGGGGTGGTGTACTTGAAGAACCAGGCCACCCAGGAGTCCAGTTTCTGACCGGTCCCGCCCGTTTCCAGCCCCTGCCAGCCGGAGTAGTCGTCGGCGACCGTGTTGCTCTTGTCGATCCACGGCTTCGCGTCGTCGTGAACCGCTTCCCGGGTGACCGGCGCCGAGTCATTCGACGCTGCGAGGAAGGTGAGCGCGTCTTCCCACTTGTACACCATGACAGACCCTTCTGCGGCCGAGCGCGACCGAACATGAGACGGGGCCGGCCCATGATCGGGCCGGCTCCGCGGTGCTGACCGGAATTCACCGACGAACTACTTGCCGCCGCCCGCCCCCGGGTTCAGGGTCCGTTCGGCCAACTGCATGAACTGCGCGTAGTCAAGGGCCTCGTCCAGCCCGTTGTTCAGGCGGAGATCGGCGAGCTGAAGGTCGGTGATCAGAGTGTTCAGCTGGTCGACGACGGTGGTCAGCAGCGAGTTGACCGACTCGGTGTAGGTCTTGAGCGAGGTGGCCAACGTGCTGGCGCCCTTGAAATTGGTGGAGTCGTTGCCCACGAGGATCGGGGTCGCCCCCGTCGCGTACCCCCTGAGCTTCAGCACCGGCCCGGCTTCGTTGACGTCCTTGATGAAGCGTTGGAGGTTGTTCGCGGCGAACGTGCTCAGGTAGCCGTCGGTGATCTCGACATCGCCGCCGTGCCCGCCGCCCTCGTCGTCATCGCCTGCCACGGTCGTCAGCCCCCGACGTGGTCGAAGTGGCTGCCGGCCCGCATGTCCGCGTCCTTGATGACGTTGCGGATCTCGGTGAGGGCCTGGTGGGCCGCGACGATCTTCTTGCCCATCGCCTCGTCGGCGGTGTGGAGCGTGTTCGAGAGGTTGCCGGCCGCCATCGAGAAGTCACCCACCAGCTCGACGTTGATCTTGCTGTCGAGGTACGCCTTCAGGTTGCTCATCGCGTCGTGCATCGTCTTCGCGTGCGCTTCGAGGTCGGTGATGGCACTGTCGATGCCGGCGTAGTGGAGCGACATGTTGCCCATGGTGCGGTCCCTTCAAACGGAGTTCTGGTGCGAAGAACGGGCGTCGGCTAGCGGGGGTTCAGGACGTCCTGGACGTGCTGACCCGCGCCACCGCCACCGTTGAAGTTGGCGATGCCCGCCGTGTGGTCGTCGGCCGCGTTGAACATCTGACCGCCGTCGCCGAGCTTCATGTGGAAGGCGTCGTAGTCCCGCTTGACCAGCGCGTACTGCTCCAGCCAGGCGTTGATCTGGTTCTGGAACGTGGTGCTGGCCGCGCCGGAGAAGCTGTCCCGGACGGCCGTGTTGATGTCCTCGATGTAGGCCGCGGTCTGCGACATCTCGTTGTACCGCGACTCGACCATGGTCCTGATGTCCGTCAGGACCTTCTGGTCGACCGTCGTCTGCTGAGCCACCGCGAGTACCTCCTCCATGAGTACCGGCCGTACCCGGCCGGCAACGTGTGCCACAGGCCGGCAGGACCGGCCCGCCAGGGTGAACGGGACGGCGCCACCGGACGGTTCACCGCCCGGTGGCAGGGCCCGGGCTCACCGCGCGCAGCGGCCCTCGGCGGCGGCCGGAGGCTGCACGATGCCGCCGGCGAGCGGCCCGGGGTCGAGGCTGGGGCCGGTCGGCAGCAGCGAGAGCAGGCGGCCGGGCACCGCGGTCGGGGTGGCCCCGACGTAGCCGAGGCGTTCGGCCACCGCGGCGGAGGCCAGCGGGTACTTCACGCCGGTGTCGGTGACCAGGTAGAGCGTGTTGCCGAAGCCCCCGCCGGACAGCGCCCGCACCAGGGCGCCGCCGCCGGGGCGCACCGCGATCCGGTCGGCGGGCGTGCAGCTGGGGATGACGCCGGGCTGGAGGGCCGGCGGCAGGCCGAGCACGGCGGTGGCGTCCGGGACGGCCAGTGAGAGGTCCCCGCCGTCGCCCGCCGGGTTCAGGGACCCGCAGACGGCCTGGCCGCCGGTCGGGGTCAGCAGGGCCGGGGGCCGTGCGGGCAGCTCGGCCGGGTTGAGGGTCGCGGTGGCGGCGCTCGGCGCGGAGTGGGCGGCGAGGTCCTCCGCACCGACCGGGGAGAGCGCGACCTGGCCGCTGCCGTAGGCGTCCCGCTGGGTGCGCAGATCGCCCTGGAGGAGGGCGAGCTGGGTGGCGGTGACGGGGACGAGACCCTGCTCGGTGAGCACGTAGCGCTCCTCGCCGGTCCCGGTGAACAACTGGCCGACCCGGGTGGCGCGCCCGCCCAGCGCGGGGCCGGCGTTGCCCCGGCCGGGCAGGTCGGGGGCGCGCAGGTCCGGTCCGGCCGGGAACGCGGCGAGGAACGCGGCGGTGACCGGGACGGGCACGGCGGCGGTGTAGCCGAGGGCGCGGACGGCGCCGCCGGCCGTGTCGAGGGTGAACCTGCGGCCGTGCCAGAGCAGTTGGACGCTGCCGTCGGGCGCGCCGACCAGCACACCCCGGTCACCGGTGCTCCGGCCGGACTGCCGGGTGCCGATGGCGACGGAGAGCTGGGGGGCGGGGCGGGCTGCGGTCGGGCCCGCCGTCTGGACGGTGCAGACGAGCCAGTCGGCGCCGGCCACCGCGGCCGGGGCGGGCAGCCCGTCGGGGGCGCCGACGATGCCGATCGGGGTGCCGCGTTCGGCCTTCTCCAGCGAGCGGGCGGAGACCTGGTCGACCTTCAGCTGGTCGCCGGCGAGCAGCTTGGCGCTGGCCTCGTTGAGTACGGGGTGGAGCAGCCCGCCGGCGAAGACGTACCGGGCGCCGGTCTCCTTGACCACCACCAGGGTGCCGGGTTTCTGCCAGCCGGTCGCGCCGCCGGGTTTGACCATGCCGTAGACGCCGGCACCGGCACCGATCAGCAGGGCGACGGCCAGGCCGATCGCGGCGCCGCGGTTGGTGCGGCCGACGGGGGTGTCGGGGGCGTCCGGCTCGGCGCGGAGCACGCCCGCGGCGACCCGGCTCATCACGAACAGGTGGGCCTGCACCTGGTCGCGTCGGGACTGCATGCGGTGGTCCTCCTCGGTGCGGGGTTCGGGGGCGACGGGTCGGCGGCCGGACGGCCGCGCCGGCTCAGCCCGCCAGGCCGCGCATCATCTGGTAGAAGCCGAGCACCTGGAGCGCGAGCGGCAGCAGCGCGAGCGCGACGAGCGAGTGCAGAAGGTCCCCGGCCCGGCCCCAGTAGGGCAGCAGCCGTCGGCCGGGTACCGTCCAGGCGGTCAGGGCGAGCGCGGCCGCGGCGATCAGCAGCACGGTGAACAGGACGAACCGGCCGGACTGATCGGCGCCCTGCCCGAACCGCACGGCCAGCAGGGCGACGCCCAGCGCGCCCGGCAGCAGCAGGGCGAGCCGCTGGCGGATGCCGCCGATGTCCCGGGCGTGCAACAGGAGCAGCACCGACAGGTCGGCGGACATCGCGGTCGCGCCCCACCCGCCGTCCCGGGCCGTGGCGAGCAGGGCGAGGGCGGCCGCGCACACCGTGCCGGCGGCGATGAAGAAACCGGCCAGGTAGCTGTCGGCGACGAGGCTGCGGGCGAGCACCCCCTCGGCCTCGAAGGGCTCGATCTCCTCCTGGAGCTCGTCGGCGTTGCGGGGCAGCGCGGGCAGCCGCAGCCCGGACAGCTTGAACGCCAGCCCGGGCACGAACGCGCCGAACAGTACGGCGGCGGCGGCGATCACGGCGGCGGAGTGGGTCGTCGGGATGCCGTAGGTGGCCAGCGCGCCCGCGCCCAGGGCGAGCACGGCCGCCACCACCAGCCCGGCGAAGAACGGGCCGGCCCCGACGAGGGCGAGCGCCAGCACCGTGGCGCCGACCGCCGCCGAACCGCCCGCGAGCAGCCGGGCCGGGCCGGTGACCCCGGGGATCAGGGCCGCGGCCGCGGCCGCGTAGGCGACACCGGCGGCACCGAGCGCGGCACCCGCCGGCGGGTCGCCGACCAGCCTGGTCGCCGCGCCGCCGCCGGCGAGCAGCAGCACGGCGGTGACGGCGGCGGCGGCGCAGCGGGGGCCGTCCGGTCCGGGCACGGCGAGCAGCAGCAGGCCGCCGGCCAGCGCGACCAGGGCGAGGGCCAGCGCCAGGTGGTGGGTGGCGGCGGGCCGCCAGGAGTCGCCGCGGGCGGTGGTGCCGGCCCGGACGCCGTCCACCAGATCGTCGAAGTGCACCTCGGGCAGGGCTTCCTGGCCCGGGCGGAGGAAGAGCTCCTCGCCGTCGTGCAGCCCGAGCGCCTCCAGGGTGCGCTCCTCGTCCAGCGGCGGGCCGCCGGCGCGCTGGAGCACCCAGCCGGAGTGCTCGGTGCCGCCCTCCTCGACGGCGGAGCCCGCGTAGCCGAGGACGGCGGGCAGCAGGTCGGCGAGGACGACGTCGCCGGGCAGGGCGAGTTCGAACGCGGCCTCGGAGGCGCGGAACCTCAGCCGGACCAGCCCTGCCGCCACCGTGGTACCGCTCACCTGTCGCGCCCTCCCGTGGAGCCCCGGCCTGCCCGGGTCTCCCGTTGGACAACTACGGCCGGCGGCGGCCGGACGGTTCACCGGCCGGGACGACCCGCTGCCGCCCACCTCCGGTGAACCGCCGGGGCCCCGCGGGCCGTACGCCTGAGTGCGGCGCGGCCCGAGCCGCCGGGCCCATCGCCACCAGCGGCGTCACCGGCGCCGCGAGAGGAGAACCCCCGTTGAGCGTGGTCCTGGTCGACCGTCCGCCCCGGCGCCCCGGACCGGCGATGCCGGACGGCGAGCTCCAGTTGCAGGAGCCGCCGGTCCTGCCGGAGCAGCAGAGCGGCATGTCCAACGTGATCGCGATGGCGCCGATGGCGCTCAGCTCGCTCTCGATGGTGATGATCTTCCTCAACCCGCAGTCCAGCGGCGGGCCGCTCCAGTACGTGGCCATGGGCATGATGGGCCTGTCCGCCGTCGGCATGCTGGTGACCCAGCTGATCCGCGGCGCCAGCGACCGCAAGCGCCAGCTGCGCGGCGAGCGCCGGGACTACCTGCGCTACCTCTCCCAGATGCGCCGCCAGGTCCGCCGCCACATCGTGAACCAGCGGCAGGCGCTGGCCTGGCGCCACCCCGACCCGACCGCGCTCGGCTCGCTGGTGCGCACCTCGCGGCTGTGGGAGCGGCGCGCGGCCCACCCTGACTTCGGCGACGTGCGGATCGCCACCGGCGCCCAGCGCCTGGCGGTCAAGCTGGCGCCGCTGGCCACCCAGCCGGTGGAGGACCTGGAACCGCTGTGCGCGCACGCACTGCGCCGGTTCATCCACGCGTACGGTTCGATCGCCGACCAGCCGATCGCCGTCCACGTGCGCGGTTACGCCCACATCCTGCTGCGCTGCGAGCACCCCGGGGAGGAGGGCGCCCCGGCCGGCGCGGCCTCCTCCGGCGAACCGGAGACGGCGGGCCCCGGCGGCCTGATCGGCGCCACGATCGGCGCCCCCGCGTCCGACCCTGCCACCGACCCGGACGCCGCCGGCGCGCCGGCCGATCCCGAGCCGGCCCGCGCCCTGGCTCGCGCGATGATCGCCCAGCTCGCCTTCTTCCACGCCCCGGACGAACTGCGCGTCGCCGCCGCCGTCTCCCCCGAGCTGCGCGAGCACTGGGCGTGGCTGAAGTGGCTGCCGCACGCCCTGCACCCCACCGAGACGGACGGCGCCGGGCCGGTGCGCCTGGTCGCCGACTCGGTGCTGGAACTGGAGCAGCTGCTGGGCCCCGAGTTCACCGACCGCCCGCCCTACGAGCCGGACGCCCAGCCCGGCCGGGACGAGCCGTTCACGCTGATCGTCCTGGACGGGGTCAAGCTGCCCAGCAGCAGCCGGGCCCTGCTCGCGGGCTACCGCAACGCCGTCCTGCTGGACCTCTCCGGGGCCGTCGAGTGGCAGCACGCGCCGTTCCGGCTGCGGCTGCGGATCGCCGGCGACCAGCTCGACCTGGTAGCCGCCGACCGCAACCGGCGTGACGAGGTCACCCCGCTCGGCCGCCCGGACACCCTGCTCCTCCCGGCCGCCCGCCGCTTCGCCACGGTGATGTCCCCGTACCGGCTGGGCGACTCGCGTGACGCCTCCGAGCCGCTCAGCACCGACTTCGACCTCACCTCGCTGCTGGGCGTCAACGACCTCTACCAGCACGACGTCGCCCGCAGCTGGGCGGACCGCCCGCGCGGGCAGCGGCTGCGGGTGCCGATCGGCGTCGGCGCGGACGGCAACCCCGTCGAGCTGGACCTCAAGGAGTCCGCCCAGGGCGGCATGGGCCCGCACGGGATGCTGATCGGCGCCACCGGCTCCGGCAAGTCCGAGCTGCTGCGCACCCTGGTGCTGGCACTCGCCCTGACCCACTCCTCCGAGACGCTCAACTTCGTCCTGGTGGACTTCAAGGGCGGTGCCACCTTCCTCGGTCTGGACGAACTCCCGCACACCTCGGCGGTGATCACCAACCTGGCGGACGAGGCCGCCCTGGTCGACCGGATGCGCGACGCCCTTCACGGCGAGCTGAACCGCCGCCAGGAGCTGCTCCGCTCGGCCGGCAACTACAGCTCGCTGCTGGACTACGAGACCGCCCGGGCGGGCGGCGTCCAGCTCGACCCGCTGCCGACGCTGTTCATCGTGGTCGACGAGTTCAGCGAACTGCTCTCCGCGCACCGCGACTTCATGGACCTCTTCATCATGATCGGCCGACTCGGCCGCTCGCTCGGCGTCCACCTGCTGCTCGCCTCGCAGCGCCTCGACGAGGGCCGGATGCACGCCCTGGAGTCCCACCTGTCGTACCGGATCGGTCTGCGCACCTTCTCCGCGATGGAGAGCCGCGGCGTGCTCGGCGTGCCGGACGCCTACCAGCTGCCCTCCCAGCCCGGCAACGGCATCCTGCGCAGCGACATCGCCACCCTCACCCGGTTCAAGGCGGCGTACGTCTCCGGGCCGTACCGGCGCCGGCGCGGGGCGGCCCAGCAGGCCGCGGCGGCCGGCCAGATCGTCCCCTACGGCACCGAGTACACCGCGCCGCGCCGGCCCGACCCGGAGGCGGTCGCGGCCGAGGCGGCCCGCCTGGCCGCGGAGGAGGAGAACACCGCCACCCTGCTGGACCTCGCGGCCGAGCGGATGCTCGACGTCGGCCCGCCCGCCCACACGGTCTGGCTGCCGCCGCTGGAGACGCCGCCCACCCTGGACGAGCTGCTGCCGCCGCTCGCGCCGTCGCCGCACCACGGCCTGGCGCCCGACGGCCGCCCGGCCGTCGGCACCCTGGTCGTTCCGGTCGGCGTGGTGGACCGCCCCTTCCAGCAGATGCGCGACCTGCTCACCGCCGACCTCTCGGCCGCCGGCGGCCACGTCGGCATCGCGGGCGGTCCGCAGAGCGGCAAGAGCACCATGCTGCGCGCCCTGATCACCGGTCTGGCCCTCACCCACACGCCGCACGAGGTGCAGTTCTACTGCCTGGACTTCGGCGGTGGCACCCTCTCCGCGCTGCGCGGGCTGCCGCACGTCGGCGGTGTCACCGGGCGGCACGAGCCGGAGCGGGTCGGCCGCACGCTGGCCGAGGTCAACGCCGTCATCGCCCGCCGCGAGCAGGCCTTCGCCCAGCTGGGCATCGACTCGATGGCCACCTTCCGGCGCCGCCGGGCCGCCGGGGACCCGGCGCTGGCCGACGACCGCCACGGCGACGTGTTCCTGGTGGTCGATGGCTGGAACACGCTGCGCCAGGAGTTCATGGACTTCCTGCCCGCCCTCACCCTGATCGCCGGACGCGGCCTCAACTACGGCCTGCACCTGATGGTCACCGCCGCCCGGTGGGGCGAGATCTCCAGCGGGCTGCGCGACCAGCTCGGCACCCGCTTCGAGCTGCGGCTCGGCGACCCGATCGACTCCATGATCAACATGCGGGCCGCCGAGACCGTCCCCCGCGTCCCCGGCCGCGGCCTCACCCAGGACCGGCTGCACTTCCTCACCGCGCTGCCCCGGATCGACGGCGTCGGCGACAGCGAGAGCCTCACGGACGGCGTCGAGGACCTGGTCGACGCCGTCAACGAGCACTGGACCGGCCCCCGCGCGCCCGAGGTCCGGATGCTGCCGCTCCAGCTCGACGCCGCCACGCTGCCCGCGCCCGAGGGCCGGCTGCGGGTCGCCATCGGCCTGGAGGACACCGCGATCTCCCCGCTCTGGCACGACTTCGAGGAGTCCCCCCACCTGCTGGTGGTGGGCGACAGCGAGAGCGGCAAGACCAACCTGCTGCGCCTGATGGTCTCCGCCATCACCTCCGCCTACACCCCCGCCGAAGCCCGGATCATGCTCGTCGACTTCCGGCGCGGGCTGTACGACAGCGTCCCGGAGGAGTACCGGCTCGGCTACGCCGTCGCCGTGGACGTGCTCCGGCAGGTCGTCACCGGAGCGGCCCGCGCCATGGAGGCCCGGCTGCCCGGCGAGGAGATCACCCCGGCCCGGCTGCGACTGCGCGACTGGTGGACGGGGCCGGAGCTGTTCATCATCGTCGACGACTACGACCTGATCCCCAGCCAGGTCGGCAGCAGCCCGTTCGGTCCGGTCCTCGACCACCTCGCCCAGGGCGCCGAACTCGGGCTGCACCTGATCGTGGCCCGCTCCGCCAACGGCATCGGGCGCGCCTACTCCGACCAGCTGCTGCGCCGACTCCAGGAGGTCAACACCCCGGTCACCCTGCTCTCCTGCCCGCCGAGCGAGGGCACCCTGTTCGGCAGCGTCAAGCCGCGCCAACTGCCGCCCGGGCGCGCGCTGCACATCACCCGGCGCCGGACCGTCCAGGTGCAGACCGGCCTGATGCCGGAGCCGGCCGGCGAGGACGGCGGGGACGGCGGGGACGCCGGATCGGCGGCGTGAACCGCAGGGCCGGTACGGGCCGCCCGGCCCGCCCGACCCGCCCGGCCCGTACAGGTGCGGCGAACGGCCGGAGCGGCGGGGCGGGACGGTACGACGGGACCAGGGACGGCGGGACCAGGGACGGCGGCGGGGAGGACGGCAGGAACGCGGGGACCGGGCCGGCGGCCCCTCCGGACCGGCGGCTGAACCGGCGGCCGGGCCGCGCCCGTATACCCCGACGATGAGTCTCTCCCGCCTCGGCCTGCCCTCCAGCGACCCGGCCGCGCCGCGCCGCCGGTTCGGCCGCCGGCGCGGCGCGGTCGCCGCGCTGCCCGCCGGCCCCGGCACCCCGGGCCCCGCCGCCCCGGCACCGGCGGTCGCCGCCCCCTCGGCGGCGGCCCCGGCGGCGGCCCCGGCCGTCGTCCGCTCCGAGCTGCGCCCGGTCGGCCCGCACTTCGTCATCGCCCCCTCCACCGCCGGGGACGACGAACTGTCGGCGGCCGTCGGCACCCTGCGACCGGTGCCGGGCAGCATCGTCGTGGTCGCCGCCGCACCCGACTCGGCGCCCGTCCTGCGGGACCGGATGGCCGACCTCGGCGTCATCGCCCGCTCGCGCGGCGCCGCCACGCTGGTGCTCGCCGCCTCCGGCCTCGCCGCGCTCGCCCCCAACGGCCGCCGGCCGGCCGAGGTCGTCGCCGACCGGGCCGGCCTGCCGGTGATCGCGCCGGACGGCCTGGTGGAGATCACCCCGGACGGCAACCTCAAGGTCACCGCGCCCGACGGCGTCGCCGAGGCCGCCGCCTGGTGGCACTGCGCGCCCGGCACCGCACCGCGCCGGGTCCGCGAGACGATCGGCGCCACCGCCCCGATCGAACCGGCCTCCACCGCCCTGGCGGTCTCGCCCGCCGGACTGCCCGGGCACCTCCCGGCCGAGAGCCCCGCCGCCCCCCGCCACCGCCCGGCCGTGCACGTACTGCGACTGCCCGCCGGCTTCTGGCTCACCCACCCGTCCGCCCCGCCCGCCGGCCCGCTCCCGGGCCTCGGGCTGGCCGGCGCGCCGCCCGGCACCGTGGTCCTGGTCGTCGGCACGCCGGCGCTGCCCGTCCTGCTGCCCGAGGACTTCGCCGAGGCCGTGGTCGGCCTGCCCGTCGACACCGCCCGGCTGCTGGTCAGCGCGCCCTGGGCCGCCCCCGACGAACTCGCCGCCCTCACCGGGGCGCTGTCGGCCCGGCTGGCCCGCCCCGTGAACGCCGCGATCGGCCTCCCCGTGCTCGGCCCCGGCGGCCCCACCTCCCGCATCCTCGACGCGCACGGCCAGGCCCGCTGGGAGCCGTACCTGCTGCGACTCGCCGCGGCTCCCGGCCAGGGCACCGCGCCGGCCGCCTGGCGCAACGGCGGCGCGTCCTGGCGCACCGGCGGACCAGGTGTCTTCGAGGCGTTCCCGTACTGGGCGCTGGAGGCCGTCCCGGCCGGTCTCTGGCTGCGGCCCGAGCCGCCGCACGTCCTCACCCCGCGCTTCCGCCGGCCCGAGGCGGCGCGTCCGCTGCTGATCGTCGGCGAGCGGGACCGGCCGGTCGAGGCCGATGTCTTCGAGGAGCTGGGCCGTCTGCTCGACCTCCTGCCGTCCTCCGGCACCGAGGGGTTCGGGCTGCTGGTGCACGGGCTGCTGGAGCCGGCCACCGAGCGGATCGCCCGCTTCATCGCCCGGATGCACGACCTGGACTGGCTCGGCCCCGAGCAGCCCGCCGGTTCCGTACCGGGCGTGGCGGCGGTGTCGTACGGCATCGGCGGCCTCCCGGGGGCCCGGCCGGGGGTCGGAGCCGTGCCGCAGTCCGCGCCGGCCGCCGTCGCGGCGCCCCAGGTGGCCCAGCCGCCGGCACTGTCCGGACCGCTGGCCGTCCCCTCGGCCGTGGCCGTCCCGACCGCCTCGACGGTCTCCACCGGGGCGGCGCCCCCCGGAACCGGGCCGCTGGGCGCCGACCCGGCCGACCCCTCGGCCACCGCTCCCTCGGTCGCCACTCCCGAGCCCGACCCTTCGACCGGCCCCTCGACCGCCCCGGCGCCCGAACCGATGGCCGACCCCGGGGCAGACCCCCTGGCCGCGGCCTCGCCCGGACCGTTCCCCGGGCCGTTCCCGGGCCCGGTGGGTCCGCCCACCCGGACCGCGACCAGCGGTGGCCCCGGCGGCCTCGGCTTCCCCGCGCCGGTGGCCTCGGCGCCGAACGGCGCCGCCTCCCACGCCGGAGCCCCGGCCTCCGGCGCCGGCCCCGCGTCCGCCGCCGCACCGACCGCTGCGGAGACCGACCCCCGGCCCGGCCCGGCCGGCGAGCCGACCACCGTCCCAGCCGCCGACCCGCACACCGGGGCCGCCCCCGAACCGCCCGTCGAGGAGCCGGCCTTCACCTGGCCCGCCCCGCACACCTCGCCCACCACCGAGTCACTCGCCTCGGCGTCCGGCGAAGAGCCCGGCGAAGAGCCCGGCGGAGAGCCCGGCGAAGAGCCCGGCGGGGATCTGGGCGGGAGCCTGAGCGGGGATCAGGGCGGTTATCCGGGCCGGGGCCCGGGCGAAGAGCCCGACGCGGAACCGGTCGAGCACCGCGCCGAGGAGCCGGAGGGCGCCCCGGCGTCCGCCCCCGTACAGGCCCGCCCCCTGCGCCCGGAGAACTGCCCCGTCCCCGTCGCCGTCAGCGGCGCCGACGACCGGGACGCCGTCCGGACGCTGCTCGGCGAGCACTACCACCGCTGCTCCGGCCGGATCGACCAGGTCACCACCCGGCTGCCGGGGCTGCGTTCCACCTCCAAGGACGACATCAAGCCCGACCTCGCCGCCGTCCTGCTGCACCACGGCGACGCCGGGGTCCCGGTCGGCCGCGCCGAGTTGATCGCGGCCGCACGCTCCTGCGACCCGGAGCTCGCGCCCTTCCTGCGCTGCCTCGGCTCCGGCCTGCGCCGTCTGCCCAGCCACCACGGCGCCGTGCTGCTCTGCGCCCCGCCCGGCCCGGACCCGGCGGCTCTGCTCGCCCACTACCCGGTCGGGCAGCAGCTGACGGAGCCCGCCCCGGTCACCGGCCTGACCGCCAGTGCCATCGAACTCCCGGGCGCCGCCGTCGAGTTCGTCGTCTGGTCGGCCACCGGCCGGCGCACCTCCGCCTTCGGCTCGGGCACCGAGGAGCTGCGGGTGACCTTCGCCCCGGGCACGACCTTCACCGTCGTCGCCGTCGTCCCCGCCGACCCCGCCGACCCCTCCGGCCGCCCCGCCCGCGTCCTGCTGCGCGAGTCCGCCGGCGCCATCGGCGCCGACCCCGCCGAGCGCGACCGCAGCGCCCTGACCCGTCTGCGGTCGTGGCTGGACCGCCGGGACCGGCTGGGCCCGGCGGAGCGCCGGCGGATCGAGGAGCCCGAGCGCTTCCACCTCACCCCGGGGGTCGAGCTCCTCGCCTCTCCTGACGGTGCGTGAACCGGCCGTCGGGCGGCGGCCGTTCCCCAGACGAACCCGCTCGCCCGCCGTATCCGCGGCCGATCCGGCCGCCCGACCCCGGAGCCTCCATGCCGATCCGGCCCGCCCCGCTGCCAATCGCCCTGACCGCCCTCCTGTTGGCCGGCGCCCTCCCGGTGATCCCGGCCGCCGCCGCGTCCCCGAGCGCCCCGCCGAGTGCCGCGCCCACCACCACGGGCGCCCCGCCCGCTCCGGCGAACCACGGCCGCCCCCACCGGACCACCCAGCCCGCGGCCAAGCCGCCCACCAAGCCCAGCGGTTCGCCGAGCGGCTCGCACAGCGGGTCGCCCAGTGGTTCACCCAGTGGTTCACCCAGTGGTTCGTCGAGCAGCAAGCCCCCGACGACCGGCTCCGGCGACCTCACCGACCCGCGCCTCAAGGACATCGCCCAGCAGATCGTCTCCAGCGCGGAGAACTCCTCCCTCGACTGGAAGGCCCAGTTCGCCTACATCGAGGACATCAAGGACGGCCGCGGCTACACCGCGGGCATCGTCGGCTTCTGCTCCGGCACCGGCGACATGGTCGAGATGGTCCGCCACTACCGCGAGTTGAAGCCCGACAACATCCTGGCCAAGTACCTCCCGGCCCTGGAGAAGCTGGACGGCTCCGCCTCGCACAACGGCCTCGACCCCGACCTCACCTCGGACTGGAAGAAGGCGGCCCAGGACCCGGTCTTCCGCAAGGCCCAGGAGGACGAGCGCGACCGCGTCTACTTCACCCCGTCCGTCACCCAGGCCAAGGCCGACGGCCTGCACGCGCTCGGCCAGTTCGCCTACTACGACGCCATCGTGATGCACGGCCCCGGCAACAGCGCCGCCAGCTTCGGCGGGATCCGCGCGGCCGCGCTCAAGAAGGCCAAGCCCCCGGCGCAGGGCGGCGACGAGAAGGCCTACCTGGCCGCCTTCCTGGACGCCCGCGCCGCCGCCATGCGCACCGAGGCCGCCCACTCCGACACCTCCCGCATCGACACCGCCCAGCGCGTCTTCCTCCAGGCCGGCAACCTCGACCTGCACACCCCGCTGAGCTGGAAGGTCTACGGCGAGTCCTTCCACATCGACAAGTAGCCCCGGACACCGGCAGGGCGGCGGGCCGCCGATGGAGGCCCGCCGTCTGCGGTGAGCTTGATCACAAAGCCGTTTCCCCGGCGGCACGCCGCCCATTCATCACCTCATGACCACCGTTTCCGGCCGTCGCACCGCCCCCACGGACGACCCGCACCCCAGCCCGCCGCCGCCCGCCGATCCCACCACCACCGAGCTCACCCGGCTGCTCCTCGGCCCCGACCGCGAGCGGATCCACGCCCCCTGGCAGCAGCTCCTCGCCGACCCCCTGATGCGGATCGACCTCGCCGCCGGCACCACGGACCGGATCGCCGCCTCCTACCTGCGGTTACGGCGGATCAACCAGGCCGTCGACGCCGCCGCCCTTGCCACCGACCCCCGTGCGCTGACCGCCCTGCACGAATGGATGAGCCCCTTGGACGGCGCGTTGGTCGTCGTCGCCGGCATCCACTACAACCTGTTCCTCGGCAGCCTGCTCGACCACGACCCGCACGACAAGCGCCCGTTGGCCCCGTACGTCGCGATGGAGCGGGTCGGCACCTTCCTCTGCACCGAGCTCGGCCACGGCAACGACGCCACCGCGCTGCGGACCACCGCCGTCTACGACCGGACCGCCCGCACCTTCACCCTGCACACCCCCGACGCGGGCGCGCAGAAGTTCATGCCGAACACCGGTCCGGCCGGCGGGCCGAAGTCCGCCGTGGTGGCCGCCCGCCTCCTGGTCGACGGCCGGGACCACGGGATCTTCCTCTTCCTCACCCCGCTCACCGACGCCGCCGGCCCGCTGCCCGGCGTCACCGTCCGCCCGCTGCCCCAGCGCCCCGGCAATCCGGTGGACCACTGCCTGACGTCCTTCGAGGAGGTCGTGCTGCCCCACGAGGCGCTGTTGACCGGCGAGCACGGCCGGCTGGGTCCCGACGCCTCCTTCACCAGCGCCCTCGGCAGCAAGCGGAAGCGGTTCCTCACCAGCATCGGCCGGGTCACCCTGGGCAAGCTCTGCATGAGTGCCGCGGCCGTCGGCGCCGCCCGTTCGGCGCTGGCCGTCGCGATCCGCTACGCCCACCACCGCGAGGTGACCGGCGCCCGCGCGGACCGCCGCATCCCGGTCTGGGCCCACCGCAGCCACCACGGCCCGTTGCTGGACGCGGCCGCGACCGCCTACGCCATGACCGCGCTGCACCGCGCCACGGTCGAGCGCTGGACCGGCCGGGACGCCACCGACCCGGCCGATGTCGCCGCCGCCGAGCGCCAGGTCGCCGTCGCGAAGGGGTGGACCACCTGGCAGTCCCGGAGCCTGATCATCGAGTGCCGCGAACGCTGCGGCGCCCAGGGGCTGCTGCTGGTCAACGGGATCACCCCGCTCGCCATGGACGTCGAGGGAACGATCACCGCCGAGGGCGACAACCTCGCTCTCTGGGCCAAGGCCGGCGCCGAACTCCTGCTGGCGCCGTCCGCCCCGCCCCCGGCCGCACCCGACGGCGGTCCGGACGACCCGGCCGTCCTCCAGCACCTGCTGCACGCGGCGGAGCACCTGCACCTCGGCCGCGCCCGCACCCTGCTGCGGCAGGCCCCGTCCGGCGACGGCCTGCGCCGCTGGAACACCGCCTCGCCCGCCGCCCTGGCCGCCGTCACCGCGTACGCCGAACGCACCGCCGGCGCCGCCCTGCTCGCCCTCGCCGAGCAGGCCGCCGACCCCCAGGCCCGCAGCCTGCTGCTCGACCTGTACCGGGTCTTCGCCCTGCGCCGGGTCGGCGTCGCGAGCGGCCCGCTGCTGAGCGAGGGTCTGCTGACGGCCGATCAGGTACGCGAGCTGCCCGAGCTGGTCGAACGGGCCGTCGCCCGCCTGGCCGACCGGGGGCGTCAGCTGGTGGACGCCTTCGACCTGCCCGAGGAGTTCCTCGCCACGATCCCGATCGCCGGCCCCGACTACCAGCGCGTCTTCGACCACCCGCAGGCCCACTGGAACCTCGCCGACGGCGCCGCCCGGCCGGTCTGACGCTCCGACCGGCGGCCGTCGCTCGCCTGGCTGCCGCGCCGACCCGTCCAGCGGGCAGGTCGGCGCGGCCGACGCGGCGCGGGCCTCCACCGCGAGCGGGTCTCAACCGCGCCCAGGCCTCACCACGACCGGGCCGGGTGCCCGCCGGGGGCCTCGCCGGCGACCGCCTCCTGCGCGGGAACCGCCCGAACGGCCTCCTGCCCGGCGGACGTCCGCCGGGACACCCCCGGATCGGCCGGGCCGCCCTGAACCGTCCTGCGAGCGGCGGGCGCCTCCCGGTCCAGCCCGACCGGCACCCCCCGGACGGCCTCGTACCCGACCGGCACGGCCCGGGACGCCTCCTGACCGTCCGGCAGCTCCGGCCCGGTGCTCCACACCGCCGGTACCGCCCGCTCCGCAGGCTCCTCCCGGGCCGCCTCCTCCCGAACCGCCTCCTGCCGGGGCGCCACATTGCGCAGGGCCTTCCGCCCGCCGGGCGCACCGCCGGTCGCCTCCCGCCCCGCGAGCACCTCCCGGACGGCGTCCTGCTCGACCGACCCGCCCTGGTCCGCCCGCCAGCGCGCCGGCACCGCCCTGGTCGCCGCCTGCCCGAGCGACCGCTCCTGGCCGAGCGACCGTTCCTGGCCGGCCTTGCGCCGGATCGCGGGCACCATTCCCGGGCCGAGCTCGGACAACGGCACCGGAACCCGCTCCCACCCCTCGGGCACCGGGGGCAGCGACTTCAACCGGGCGTCCGCCGCCGGATCCGGCTCCGAACCGGCGGGCGCCGCCGGGCCGCGCTCGGGCCGCGGGGGCGTCGACGGGGCGTTCTCCCATCGGGCGGGCGCCTGGCCCGTGCGCTGCTCGGCGTACGCCGACGGGCCGTGCTCCCACCTGGCGGGCGCCGCACCGGCGCCGCCCTGCTCGGCCTCCCGCTCGCCGCCCCGCTCGGTCTCGCTCCCGGTCCGGTACCCCCGCCGGTCCGTCCCGGTGAGCGCGGAGGCGCCCAGGTAGGGGTCGGAGGAGGTGCGGGCCACCGGGGTGGCGGCCGGGATCGGTGCCTGGGCGGGCTCCTCCCGCGGCGCCCCGGCCTCCAGGCAGACCAGCCGCAGCGTGAAGTTGCGCTCGGCCGGGTCGCCGTCGACCCAGTCCACGTCCTTGCTGCGCACGACCCTGGTCCGCAGGCCACCGTCGGACTCCTGCAACGGGCCGGGCAGCACCCGGACGTTGGGCCGCCAGCCGAGTCCGGGGGCGTGGTGCTCCAGGTGCAGCTCCCACTCCTGCGCCGGCACGTCCAGCGACGCCCCGACCCGGCCCGGCAGCACCACCGCGCCGTACGGGGTGCGCACCACCACCCGCTGGTCGAAGGCGGCGTCCTTGCCGATCACCGTGATCCGCCATGCTCCGTCCATCCGCAGCACGGGTGTCCTCCCCAGGTCGGTGGGTGCGGGGCCGACCGACCCCGCACCTCGCTCGACGGCTCGTCGGATGCCCGGGGTTCACCGCACGACCGGGGCACAGCGGCACCGGAGGTCCGGGAGCGGACGGGCCTCCCTCAGGCGGTGCGTCGCCGGTGCTGGAGCCGGGCCGCGACCAGGACGCCGCCGCCGATCAGGACGGCGCCGCCGCCGACGCCCGCGATCAGGCCCGCACCGCCACCGCCACCGGTGCGCGCGAGGTCCGTGGTGACGGGCACCGTCGTGGCGGACGACGAGACGGAGGGGCTCGGGGAGGCGGCGCGGCTCGGAGAGGCGGCGGGCGAGGACGGCACGGACGCCGAGGGCGTCGGACGCTCGGACGGCCGGGTGCCGGGCGGCGGCGTCGTCGGCTTGCTCGGGGTGCCGCTGGGCGTGGCGGCCGGCGGCGGCGTCGTCGGCTTGCTCGGCGTGCCGCTCGGCGTGGGCGTGCCGCTCGGTGCGGGGGTCGGCGTGGGTGTCGGGGTCGGGGTCGGCGTCGGCGTGGGGGTCGGGGTCGGCGTGGGGGTCGGGGTCGGCGTGGGCGTCGGCGTCGGCGTCGGCGTGACGCAGAGCGGCACGTCCGCGACCCGCTTCTCCACCTGGGTGTCGGCCAGCCGGTAGCGCCAGGTGTCCCCCTTGCCGGTGTAGCCGACCGTCACCTTCACCGTTCCGTGGGCCTCCACCGTGCCGTGGTACTTCTCGTCGCTGCCGACCCTGGTCAGCGTGTACTCGCCGGCGGCGCGGTAGTCGTTGCCCAGGACCAGCTCGACCCGCCCCGCCTCGGTGCGGCAACCGACGCTCAGTGAGGCGTCCGCGGGCTGCCAGGCCAGCGCCGTCCCGGTGCCGGCCGCGGCGAGTGCCACGACGGCGCTTCCGGTCACAAGGGCCGCTCGAACGTGCTTCATCGCTCATCTCCTTGAGGTCCCGCAGGACGTGTCGCCCGGGGCCGGCGGCCGCGGGGCCCCGCATTCCCTCTACGGCGGCGCGGCGGCGTCCGGTTCAGCTCCCGCCGGGCGGGCCCGGGGCCCGGCCCGGGGGTCGAACCGGCCGCTGAACTGCGGCGCGGCGACGAGCCGTAGAGCGGAGTGGACAGTGCGACCGCAGCCCGTGCCGCAAGGAGGACCCGCCATGACCGCCGCCCCCGACACCGCTTACCGCTCCGCCCCGGCGGCGGCGCTCGACGCCTTCGGCACCGTCCTACTGCCACGACTCGCTCCCGCCCCGCCACCCGCGACCACGCCCGCTCCGGTTGCCGCGGGCCGGCCGGCCACCGCACCGGCCGGCCCCGCCGTGGCGCCCGCCGCACCGCCCGTCACCGCCACCGCCGTTCCGCCGCTCCCGAGCACGCCGCCACCCCTCGCCCCGCTCCCCGCACTCCCCACCGCCGCGATCCCGCCCGTCGCGATCCCCACCGCCACGCCCCCCGCGACCGCGGCCGCGCCGCGCCCCGGGGCGGAGCAGCGACGCAACGTGCTGGACGTGCTGCGCACCGGCGAGCGCCGGGGCCGCGAGCAGCTGCGCCGCATCCGGTCCCCGCTGCACGGCAGTTGCCGGATCGCCGTGATCAGTGCCAAGGGCGGCGTCGGCAAGACCTCGCTGGTGCTCGCGCTGGGGGCGATGCTCGCCACCGAGCGCGGCGAGCCGGTGGCCGCGGTGGACGTGGGAACCCACCCGAACTCGCCGGCCCGGCGCATCCGCCCGGCGGCCCCGGCCGGTACCGCCGAGCTCGCGGCGGCGCTGCGCGACGGCGGCCCGGCGGGCGTCGACCCCGGGTCCTACCTCGCCCCGACCCCCACCGGGCTGGCCGTCCTGGCCGGCCCGCCGTACCCGGGGGCGGGCCGGCCGCTCGACGAGGCCGACTACCGCGCCGTCCTGTCCGTGCTCGCCGAGCGGTATCCGCTCACGCTGACCGACTGCGGCACGGGGCTGCTCGACGGGCCGATGCGCGGGGTCCTGGACCTGGCCGACCAGCTGATCCTCGCCACCACGCCGAGCGTGGACGGCGCGGGCAGTGCCGCCGCGACCCTCGACTGGCTGCACGCGCACGGGTACGGGCAGCTGGCCGAACGCTCCGTCACCGCGATCTCGGCGGTCCGCGGGGCCGGGCGGCTGGTCAACTCCGCCGATCTGCGGGCCTACTTCGGCACCCGCTGCCGGGGCGTGGTGGAGCTGCCGTTCGACGAGCACCTCGCCGCCGGTGCGGAGTTCGAGCCGGGGCGGCTCGGCCACCGGACCCGCAGGGCGGTCCGCGAGCTGGCGGCGCTGATCGGTGACGATCTGTGGCGGGCGGGTCGACCCACCGGCTGGTGAACCTACGGGCCCGGTCCGCCCCGAGCGGATCCGCCCCCGCCACCCGGCCCCCGCCGACTGGCGGGCAGCGCCCCTCGCGGCCCCTGCGACCTGCCGAAAGGCTGCCCGAAAGGTATGCCCTTTCAGGCAGACCGGCATGCCCCTGAGTGCATACCTGGTATGCCCATGTACCCCCGCACCGGAGCGCCGACCGGCCCCGCCCGGTTCGGGTGCTGCGCGCCGCCGGACACCCGATCGCCCGGCCACGCCGCCTCCCCCGGGGCGGGCCGCCCGATGACCTGACGGATCCGCGCCCCCGCCTCCGCCGCCGAACCACGACCCGGCCGCGCACATGGCACGAACGCGTCAGACGGATCTGTCCACCGGGCGTCCCCGAGCGCCACGAGCGCCCGTAAACATCTGACCTCACGTCAGTAAACTCCCCCCGAACGGCGGCCGTACGCCGGTCGGCGCAGCACGGATCGAGCCGCCGACGCCACTCGGAGCCGGATTGCTTCGACGACGTACAGCCGCCTGCCGGGCGGCCCGAGCCGCCCGCCGGGCGTGGCTAGACTGCGGCCGAGATGTGGACGGAAAGCTGGGACGATCCGCTTCTACCTGGGGGGATCTGTGTTCATTCGACTGCTGGGGCCGGTGGAACTGCGGGCCGCCGACGGTCGCGCCGTCGAGCCGGCCGGCGCCAAGCGGTGCGCCGTCCTGGCCCTGCTGGCGCTCGAACTCGGCCGGATCGTCCCGGTCGAGCGGCTCTTCGAGCTGCTCTGGGGCGAGGACCCGCCCGCCCAGGCCCGGGCGGCGCTGCAGGGGCACATCGCCGCGCTTCGCAAGCAGATCGCCGACTCCCCCTTCACCCTGCTGACCCGCACGCCCGGCTACCGCCTCGACGGCCCGGCCGAGCTGGTGGACGCGCTGCTCTTCGAGCGGCTCGCCGCCCGCGCGGCCGGGGAGTGCGCACCGGAGGGCGACGAGCCCGCCGCCAGGCTGCTGCGCGAAGCCCTGGATCTCTGGCACGGCGCCGCGGCTCTGGCCAACCTGCCCGAGACCGATCTGCGGCACGCCGTCGCCGACCGGCTCGACCGGCACCGCACCCGCGCGCTGGAGTGCTGGACCGAGCGCCTCCTGCGGCTCGGCCGGGGCGGCGACGCCGTTCCCGAACTCGAACGCGCCACCGAGGCCGACGGCCTCCACGAGCCGCTCGCCGCCCTGCTGGTCCGCTGCCTGCACCAGGCCGGCCGGTTCGCCGACGCGCTCAGCGCCTACCACCGCGCCCGGCGCCGGCTCGCCGAGGAGCTGGGCGTCCCCCCGGGCCGCGCGCTGCAGTCGGCCGTGGACGACATGCTCGCCGCCGACCGGGCCCCGGCCGGTGCCGCACCTGCCGCGCCACCCGCACCTGCCGCACCCCCCGCACCTGCCGCACCGCGCCCGCCGGCCCCCCGCCCGGGCGTGAGCCAACTCCCGCGCCGGGCCGCCGGGTTCGTCGGCCGGGTGGCCGAACAGCGCTGGCTGGACGCCGAGTGCGGCGGGCAGCGCCGCAGCGGCAGCCTGGCCGTCGTGGTCGGCCCGGCGGGCGCGGGCAAGACCGCGACCGTGGTGCAGTGGGCGCACGCCGCGGCCGACGCCTTCCCCGACGGCCAGCTCTTCGCCGACCTGAACGGCTTCGGTCCGGGTCACCGCACCGAACCGGCCGACGTCCTGGGCCGGTTCCTGCGCGCCCTGGGCGTCGAGGAGCGCGAGCTGCCGGAGGACCGCTACGCCCGGGCCGCGCTCTACCGGGCGCTGAGCCGTGGGCGCCGGCTGCTGGTCGTGCTGGACAACGCCGGCGACGCCGAGGACGTAGCCGACCTGCTGCCCAGCGGGCCCGACTGCGCCACCGTGATCACCAGCCGCAGCTCGCTGGAGGACGTCGTGGTCACCGAGGGCGCCGCCCTGCTGCGGCTCGGCGCGCTGCCGGCCGAGGACGCGCTGGGCCTGCTGGAGCACCTGCTCACCCGGGCCCGGGTGAGCGCCGAACCGGAGGCCGCCGCCAAGGTCGCCGAGCTCTGCGACCGCCTGCCGCTCGCGCTGCGGATCGCCGCCGCCCGGCTGGCCGCCCAGCCCGGCTGGGCGGTCGCCGACCTCGTGCCCGAACTCGCCGACGAGCGCACCCGGTTGCAGACCCTGGACACCCAGGGTGCGATCAGCGTGCGCAGCGCGCTGGGCCTGACGGTCCGCCGGCTCTCCGCCACGGCCGTCCACCTGCTCGCCCTGCTCGCCACGCACCCGGGCCCGGAGGCCGACGCACACGCGGCCGCCGCCCTGCTGCACACCGACACCACTGAGGCCCGGCGGGCCCTCGGCTCGCTGGCCGCCCACCACCTGCTCACCGAGGACACCCCGGGCCGCTACCGCCGGCACGATCTGATCCGGCTCTACGGCGCCGAACTCCTCGACGAGCGCCCGGCGTCGGACCGCACCGACGCCACCCGGGCGCTGGTCGACCACTTCCTGGCGGCCGCCGCGCACGGCGCCGGCCTGCTCCAGCCCGGCCTGGACTCCTTCGGCCCGCCGCCGGTGCCCGGCCCGGCCCGGCCGCGACTGCCCGACGTGCGCTCCGCGCTGGACTGGTTCCGCGCCGAGGAACCCACCATCCGCGGCCTGGTCACCTCGGCGGCCGACCTCGGTGACCACCAGCGCGCCTGGCGGCTGGCCTACCTGGCCAACTGCCTCTACTACGGCGCCGGCCGCCGCACGGACCGGCTGGCCTGCCTGCGGGCGGGGCTGAGGTCGGCACTGCTGACCGGCGATCCGGCCGCCGTCGCCTCGATGGAGGCCTCGACGGCCCGCGCGCTGAGCGGCATCGGGCGGGCGGAGGAGGCCCACCGGCTGGCGCTGGCGGCCGTCGCCCGCACCGAGGACACCGGCGGCAGCGTCCATGTGCACGCCGTCACGGTGCTGGCGGTGGCCAACGCGGCCCGCGGCGAGCACGGCGAGGCGGTCCGGCTGGGCGAGCGGGCGATCGCCCTGGCCGACGCGCACGGCCTCGCCGAACACGCGCCGTTCGCGCTCAGCAACACCGCCGCCCTGCACGGCTTCGCGGGGGACGCCGGGCAGGCGCTGCGCCGCGCCCGCGAGGCCCGGGCGCTGCTCGCCGAGCACCCGCAGGCGACGTACCACCTGTCCGCCATGGTGAACGAGGCGCACGCGCTCCAGCAGCTCCGCCGCCCGGCCGAGGCCGAACGGACCTGGCGGGAGACCATGGAGCGCTGTCGCGCCGCGGGCGCCGTCCATCTGCAGGCCGTGGCGGAGCGCCACTACGCCGACTTCCTGCTCGACGCCGACCGGTCGGCGGAGGCCACCGCGCACCTGCGCTCCGCGCTCCGCCTGTACGAGCGGCTCGGCGACGCCGGCTTCGTCCGGCAGTTGGAGCGCCGGCTGGCCGCGCTGAGCGGCGCCGTCACCGTGGCGCCGTCCGTCCGGAGGGCGTTAGCGACCGCGGCCGGCGCGTGCCGGCGCCGGACGGGCGACCGCGGGAGTCCCTGCGGCACGAGCCCCTACCGACCGGAGGCCGGCGGCCATCGGCGGCTGACGACGGTGCGAAGGGCGTGCCTGCCCGGGGCGTACCGGTCGGCCACGGGCCGTGCGGGCGCCGCCGGGCAGCCGGGACCGCGACCGCGCTCCGGCGGCGAGGCGTAGGTCCGGTCGGTCGCGCGGCGGGACGGACCGGACCGGGCCTACCCGGCCGGGTGCCCGCCCGGAGCGTCCGGCCGCCGGTCCCCGTCCAGTTCGGCGATCAGTTCCTGGACGCCGTCCTCGCCGAACCGGTGCAGGAGCAGCGCCACCCACTCCACCGCCTCGGCCCGCTCCAGCGGTGTCCAGCGGGCGGCGGACGGGTGCTCGTCCACCACCAGGACCTCGGCGACCAGGCGCAGCCCGCCCGGCACCGCCGGCAGCCGCGAACCGTCCAACCCGCGCAGGGCCAGCCGCCGGGCCGCCTGCGCGACCTCCCGGCCGCCACCCGGCGGCGCGGGCAGCCCCTCGCCGCCCCCGGCCTCAGCCGGCGGTGCCTCCACCAGGGGCTCCGCGGCCAGCCAGGAGGCGATCAGCTCCCGGATCTCCGGCTCGTCCGCCATCTCCACCATGCCCGCAAGCATGCCAGCAGCACGCTCGGTCATCATCACCGTCATGTGCACGAGAACGGCTGCCACCCCGTGCGGCGTTCACCCGCGCCTCCGGCTACGCCCCCACCGATCCGTCGATCGCCTCGCGCAGGAAGTCGGCGTGCCCGTTGTGCCGGGCGTACTCGTGGATCAGGTGCAGCATCACAAGCCGCAGCGACACGTCCGCGCCCCACTTCGCCATGTGGCCCGTGACGTCGAGCGACGGCGCCTCCCGCTCGATCCGCCGGGCGTGCTCGACCTCCGCCTCCCAGGCCGCGAACGCCTCGCCGCGGTCGGCGTCCCCCGCGTCGTACGCGACCTGGAAGTCCCCCTCCGGGGACCAGACCAGCGGGACGTCCTCCTTGCCGATCACCCGGCGGAACCACGTCCGCTCCACCTCGGCCATGTGCCGCACCAGCCCGAGCAGGCTCAGCGTGGACGGCGGGCTCGACCGCAGCTTCAACTGCTCCTCGGTCAGCCCCTCGCACTTCCCGGCCAGGGTCGCCCGGTGGAAGTCGAGGAAGGCGCGCAGCATCTCGCGCTCGCCCCCGGTCAGCGGCGGTGCGATGCGTTCGGTGGTCATCTCGGTCTCCCCGGGTGGCTGGACGCCGGCACCTCCTGCGGGCACCACTCCCCATCCAGGCCCATCCGGACCCCCGCTGTCCACCCGTTTTCCGCGCACCGCCGGGGTGTCCCGCACCGAGCAGCGGGGGGCGGCGAGTCCCGCCGCCCCCCGACGCCCGTCAACACCACGCCGTCCGTCGTACCCCCCAGGCCTCATTCGTCACCGAGTGCGTTCGGGCACGCACCGGTTTGGGTACGTACCCCCGCGCGCCCGAGGGTCGGGCGGCAACGCGCGAGAGGGCCGAGCAGCCGATGGACCAGAACCGCATTCCCGCGACCGTACGGCGGACGTACGGCGCCGACGATCTGAGTCAGGCCCCCAGCTTCGCGGGCGGATTCATCAACTTCGGTGACTGGAGCGGCATCGACACCGACGCACCCACCCCCGAGGACCGGATCCGCAGTCAGGAGGCGCTGTACCGCCGGGTGCTGCGCACCTTCCCGGCTCCCACCGAGCGGCTGCGGCTGGCCGAGGTGGGCTGCGGGCGGGGCCTCGGCGCGGCGCTCGCCCTGTGCGAGTTCCGCTTCGCCGCGGTGACGGGCGTCGACATCCACCCGGACCAGGTCGAGCGCGCCCGCGCGGTCAACGCCAAGGCGCTGGCGACGTTCCCGGACCGCCTCGGGTACGGCCTGGGCGCGGCCGACGACCTCCCCTTCCCCGACGCCGCGCTGGACGGCGTCTACTCGGTCGAGGCGGCCCAGCACTTCCGCGAGCTGACCGGCTTCGCCCGCGAGTCGGCCCGGGTGCTGCGCCCCGGAGGCCGACTGGCCGTGACCACCTTCTTCAGCTCCGGCCCGGAGGTCGCGGAGCGGCTGAGCATCCTGCTCGGCAGCTTCGCCGAGGGCCTCGACGTCGCGCACCCGCTCGCCGCCTTCACCGCCGACCTCACGGCCGCCGGCTTCACCGACGTCACCACCGAGTCGATCGGCACCGACGTCTGGCCGGGCCTGGACCGCTACCTGAAGGACACCGTCCCGCCCGGCCACTGGAGCCGCAACTTCCTCGCCGCCTGGCAGAGCGGCCTGCTCGACTACCACCTCGTCACCGCCACCCGGGCCTGAGCCCGATCGCTACCCGAGGGCGTACGCCTCGTACCGGACGGTCTCGGCGGAGCGGGCGGCCGAGGCCACGGCCAGGGTGCGGTGCAGCCGGCGACAGCGTTCGTCCCCGGTCTCGAAGCGGCAGAAGAGCCGGACGTAGGAGTCCGCCGGGTCCACCTCCTCCCCCGCGGGCCGTGGCGGACGCCCGGCGGCCGCCGCGGGAACCACCCCGCCACCGGTCACCGGATCGTCACCACCGGCCCGCGCGTTCGAACACTCGACGCGACCTGGGCGGTGCGCCACACTCGTGCCCTGGCAGCACATGCGTTCCCCTCGCACCAACCCGACGCCCAGGGCACCGCGCACCACCGCAGCACGCGCCGAGTCCAGAACCGCACATCGGAGAGCACACGGTGACCACGAGTCAGCAGCTGGAGATCATCCTCTCGTCCGGCCGGTCCGGCACCGGGCCGGCCACCTGGGGCCAGCAGGCCATCTGGGACGCCGTGAGCCGGCTGACGCCGGCCGACGCGCCGCGGTACAACATCACGGCATCCGCCCCGCTGGACCCGGGCCTGCCGGTACCGGTCGTCCTCGGCGCCCTGGAGGGGCTGCTCCGGCTGCACGACTCGCTGCACACCCGGCTCGTCCGGGACGACCGCGGGCGGCTGCGGCAGATCGTCGACCCGACCGGGCGGCTGACCGTGCACACCCGCCACTGCGACGGTGACGGGGCCGATGTGGCGAAGGTCGGTGCCGCCCTGCACGACGAGTTGGCGGCGCTGCCGTTCGACTGCGCCGAGCAGTGGCCGATCCGCGTCGGCCTGGTCGAGACGGGCGGACTGGCCCGGCACATGGCGCTCGTCCTCTCGCACACGGCGCTGGACGGCGCGGGCATGGGCCTGCTGGTGACGGACCTCAGCGAGCTGGCCCAGGGCGGGTCCGTCGAGTCGATCAGCACCCTCCGGGGCTCCCAGCAGCCGCTCGAAGAGGCGGAGTTCCAGAACTCCGCGCGTGGCCTGCGGCGCGATGTGAACGCCCGCGCCCATGTGGTGCGCAAGCTGCGGCTGGGCCCGCCACGGCTCTTCCCCACCGTCCCGGACGACGAGCCGGAGCCGTTCCCGAACGCCGTGCTCAGCTCCCCGGCGCTGCTCCGGGCGGTGGAGCCGGTCGCGGCCGGCCACCGGGCGAGCAGTTCCTCGGTGCTGCTCGCGGCGGTGGCGGTGATGACCTCGCGGCTCTCCGGATCGCCGGACGCGCTGCTCCAGGTCGTCGTCAACAACCGCTTCCTGCCCGGGCTGGCGTCCGCGGTGAGCGTGGTGGCGGGCGACGGCCTGTTCCATCTGCCGGCCGCCGACGGGGAGTTCGGCGACGCCGTCCGCCGCACCCATGCCGCCTCGATCGCCACCTACCGGCACGCCTACTACGACAAGCGCCTGCTGGACGAGGAGATCGCCCGGCTGACCGCCGAGCACGGCCCGCTCGCCGACCGCTCCTGCATCTTCAACGACACCCGCGACCTGCTCCCTCCGGCGCTCGCCGAGCCCGAAGCCGCCGGCGGGAGCGATTCCGGGGCCGACGCAGCCACCGGGACAGGGGCGGGCGCCACCGGCACCACCCTCACCTGGCCGGTCGAGTTCGCCCCCCGCCCCGGCCTCACCTATGCCCTGGACGCCCTCCAGACCCCGGACGCCCTCCAGCTCGCGATGACGGCGGACAGCTCCGTGCTTCCCCGCTCCGCGATGGAACGATTCCTCTACGGTGTCGAGGCCCTGATCCTCGACGAGGCCCGGGCCCTCGCCGCGTCCACCCCCTGAGCTCCCGGACCCGAGCGTCCGAACCTGAGCGTCCGAACCTGAGCGCCCGGGCCTGAGCGGGGCCGGCCCGGCCGACCGCTCCACGCGGCCGGCCGGGCCGGGGCGTCAGTGCCGCTGGTCGTGGATCGCGTTGGTCTCCTGGATCTTCTTCCAGGACTTCGGCTCCTGCGGCCACGCCTTGGCGCTCGGCGCCAGTGCGGACGCACCCGCCCCGGCCACCGGCGCCGCCGGCACGCCGGCCGAGGAGAGCGCCGGCTTCGAGGCGGTGAACAGCCAGGTGTTGAAGAGCTCCCCGAGCGGCTTGCCGGAGATCCGCTCGGCGTACGCCTGGAACTGCCCGATGGTGGCGTTGCCGTAGCGGCGCTCGGCCGGCCAGCCCTTCAGGATCCGGAAGAACGCCTCGTCCCCGACGGTGTTGCGCAGCGCCTGGATGGCCACCGCGCCCCGGTCGTAGACGGCTCCGGCGAACTGGTGGTCCGGGCCCGGGTCGCCCGGCTTGATGGTCCAGAAGGCGTTGTCGGCCGGGTAGCTGGAGTAGACGTAGTCAGCGAGTTCCTGCGCCGTGCCCTCGTTCTCGTGCTCGGACCAGAGCCACTGCGAGTAGCGGGCGAAGCCCTCGTTGAGCCAGATGTCGCTCCACCCCTGGACGGAGACGCTGTCGCCGTACCACTGGTGGGCCAGCTCGTGGACGACGACGGAGGTGTTGGAGCCGCGGGAGAACTGCGCGGGACTGTAGAAGATCTGGGTCTGGGTCTCCAGGGCGTACCCGGTGGTCACGTTGGGCACGTAACCGCCGATCGAGCCGAACGGGTACTCGCCGAAGTAGCCGCTCAGCCAGTCGACCAGTTCGCCGGTCCGCTCGACGCTGGCCCGCGCCGCGCCGTCGTTGTCGCCGAGGTCCTTGCTGTAGGCGGTGACGACCGGAAGCCCGCCGGGCGTGGTGTCGGTCCTGATGTCGAACTTGCCGATCGCCAGAGTGGCCAGATACGTCGCCTGCGGCTTGGTCTGACGCCAGTTGTAGCGGGTCCAGCCGGCCCGCGAGCTCTGCCCGGTGAGGATGCCGTTGCTGATCGCCTGGGTGCCGTCGGGCACCAGCACGGAGACGTCGAAGGTCGCCTTGTCGGTCGGGTGGTCGTTGCTCGGGTACCACCAGGCGGAGCCCTCCGGCTCGTTGGCGGCGACGCCGCCGTCGGGGGTGCGCAGCCAGGCGGAGTAGCCGCCGCGCTCCACCGCGCCGGGCTTGTCGGCGTAGCGGACGACGACGGTGACCGGGCTGCCCTTGGCGAGCGGCCGGGCGGGAGTGATCTCCAGCTCCGACTCGCCGGTACTGGCGAACGCGGCGGTGCGGCCGTTGACCAGGACCTCCTTGACCCCGAGCACGAAGTCCAGGTTGAACCGGGTGAGGTCCTGGGTCGTGGTGGCGAGGATGGTGGCGGTGCCCTCCAGTTCGTCGGTCGCGGGCTGGTATTTGAGGCGGATGTCGTAGTGCGAGACCTTGTATCCGCCGTTGCCGGCGTACGGGTAGTAGGTGTCGCCGATGCCGGCCGCGCCGGGGCCGCCCTGGGCGGCGGAGGCGGGGACGGTCAGCAGCAGCGCGAGCGCGCCGGCGGCGGCAGAGACGATCAGCCTCTTGCGCACGGTGGTCCTCCGGGGTCACTGGACAGTGGGTCGGATCGATCCCTGTCCCGGTGAGCCCGGGCCCACTCCTGCACGATGAAATGTTCATGAGAAGAAATGAGCCGACATGGTGCCGCCGCGCACCCGTCACCCGCCGCGCACCCGTCTCCCGCGGCCGCACCCGTCACCCGCCGCCCTGGCGATTCACGGCCGGGGACGGCCTCCTCACGCCCCCAGCGCCACCGGCGCCCGCACCAGCGAGCCGTACTCCGTCCACGAGCCGTCGTAGTTCTTGACGTGCGGGTAGCCGAGCAGCTCGGTCAGCGCGAACCAGGTGTACGCGGAGCGCTCCCCGATCCGGCAGTACGCGATCACCTCGCGCTCCTGCTCCACACCCCGGCCGCCGTAGAGCGCGCGCAGCTCCTCGGCGGACCGGAAGGTGCCGTCGTCGTTGGCCGCCTGCGACCAGGGGATGTTCACCGCGCCGGGGATGTGCCCCGGCACCTGCGCCTGCTCCTGCGGCAGGTGCGGCGGGGCCAGCGCCTCGCCCCGGTACTCGGCCGGTGAGCGGACGTCCACCAGGACGGCGTCCGAGCCCGGCTTGGCGAACACCTCGGCCTTGGCCAGCACCTCGTCGCGCAGCGCCCGCACCTCGGGGTGCTCCGGTCCGCTCAGCCGGAAGGCGCTGTGCTGGTAGTCCATCACCTCCTGGGTGAGCTCGCGCTCCTCCAGCTCCCACTTCTTCCGCCCGCCGTCCAGCAGCCGCACCGGGCCGAAGCCGCGCAGCCGCAGCAGCCAGTAGGCGTAGGCGGCGAACCAGTTGTTGTTGCCGCCGTACAGCACCACGGTGGTGTCGTCCTCCACCCCGGCCGCGCGCAGCAGGTGCTGCATGCCCTCGCGGTCGGCGTAGTCGCGGCCCACCGGGCTGTGCAGGTCGGTGGTCCAGTTCCAGCCGACCGCTCCCGGGATGTGCCCCTGCTCGTACGCCGTGGTGTCCTCGTCCACCTCGACGACGCGGATCGTGCCGTCGTCGAGGTGCCGGGCGAGCCATTCGGTGGGGACCAGCGCCTCGGGGTGTGCGTAGCCGTTGCCGGTCATCGCCGCCCTCCTTCACTCGGACTCTTCGAACCTACGTCCGACCGCAGGCCCCGGCCACCCCCGTCCCTGGGCTTCCCCGCCCTCGGGCCGCTACGCGTCGCCCCCGGGCGGCCGCACCAGGTAGTACAGGTTGAACACGTCCCCCTCGACCTGCTTGGTCTCCACCGCGCCGAACCCGGCCTCGGCCAGCATCCGGCGGGCGGTCTGCTCGCCCCAGACCGTCCCCAGCCCCGCACCGCCCTCACCGAGCGAGACCGTCATGCAGTAGAAGGTCGACAGCGCGTACAGCGCCGGGGCCAGCGGGTGGTCGATGTTCTCCTCCAGCCGGCTGCTGGCGGCGATGTCGCCCATCAGGAAGAGGCCGTCCGGCCGCAGCGCGCCGGCGACGGCGGCCAGCGTCCGGTCCGGCCGGGCCAGGTCGTGGATCACGTCGAAGGCGGTGACCAGGTCGTAGGAGCCGGTGAGTTCGGCCGAGTCGGCGACCTCGAAGCGGGCGTTGGCCAGGCCCAGCTCGGCTGCTTCCGCCCGGGCCGCGGCGATACCGGCCTCCGAGATGTCGACGCCGGTGCACCGGCTCGCCGGGAAGGCCCGGGCCATCAGGTTGACCACGTGCCCCTGCCCGGTGCCGATGTCGAGCGTGTCGATCCCGGCGCGCAGCCGCTCGGTCAGCCCGGGGGCGAGTGGCAGGACGCCCTCCAGCAGGGCCAGGTCGTAGACCCGCGAGGACTCCTCGGCCTGGAGTTGCTGGAACCGCGGGTAGGCCGAGTAGGGCAGGCCGCCGCCCTTGCGGAAGGCCTCCACGACCTGCTGCTCGACCTCGCCCATCAGCCCGAGGTACTGCATCAGCCCGGCCATGTTGTCCGGTCCGACCGCCCTGGTGAGGGAGGCGGCGTGCTCCGGTGGCAACGTGTAGGTGGCCTGTTCCGGGTCGTAGTCGACGATCCGGCCGACCACCATGCTGCCCAGCCATTCCCGGACGTAGCGCTCGTTCAGCCCGGCGGCGCGGGCGATCTCCTCGCTGGTCGCCGGCGGGAGCCCCGCCATGGTGTCGAAAAGCTCGGTCTGGTGGCCGATGCTGGCCATGAATCCCAGGCAGGCGTCGTTCAGGATCTGCAGGGTGCGACCCGCGAACTCCTCTTGTTCCACCGGGTCGACTGCCGATGCGGACATCGTTCCTCCTCCGCGCTCGGAGCGGACGAAAACCCTCCTCTCGTCACGCTACGCCGCCCGCCCGCGGTCCCCCAGACCTCGGCCGATGCCGTCTCGACACCGGCCCCACGGCGCCGGCCCGGGGATCGGAGGATCTCCCGGTGGCCGGCAGCGGCGCGGCCGGGGGCCCGGGCGGGCAGCCCGGCGATCCGGGTCGACAAGACCGCTCCCGGTGTCGGCTCACCGGAGTGGTCCCGACCGATCGCCGAACCGCCCCGCACGGCGCCGGGATCGGGCGGGCCTCAGGAGAAGACGACGGAGCTCAGCTTGAGCCGGTCGCCGAGCTTCTTGCCCGGGTTCATGACGTAGAAGACGTCGCCGTCGCAGTCGAAGTCGAGGAAGACCGTGGCGGTCGACGTGGTGAGGTTGTGCGGCGCGAACGCCGGATGCCCCTCGGTCGCCCCCGGCAGGTTGATGCAGGCACCGCTCTGCGGGTCCGCCAAGCCGGCGGGCACCCCGGGGCCGACCTTGTAGAGGAAGTCACCGACGGCCGCGTTGGCGGAGGTGGGAACGGCGAGGACGAGGGCGACGGCACTGGCGACGGCGAGCGCGGCATTGCGGAGACGCATGAAGAGCGGCCTTTCAGGGCGGTACGCAGGGGTACCGGGAGAAGTGATGCGAGATCACCCTAGAAGCCCGAAATCCGCAGAAACGGTTCTCCCAATCCACTCTTTCGGGTGGTTTAGCAGGAAAGGCCGCTACTTCTTCCCCCTTTCGCTCACCGCGCACCCACCCTCACCCCGGCGGCGCGGTGAAGTAGTAGCCGGAGTCGATCAGCACCGGCAGATACTTCTTCAGCGCGGCCACCGTCTGTGAACGGTCCCCGCCACCGTCGTGGTTGAGCACGATCGCCCCCGGCCGGACGTCCTTCAGGATCCGGTCGGTGATCACGGCGGTGCCCGGCCTGGCCCAGTCACGCGGATCCACCGACCAGGCCATGTTCCGCATCCCGAGGTCGGCGGCGATCTTCAGCGATGCCGTCGACCAGTCACCGCCCGGCGCACGGAACCAGGTCGGCGGCTTCCCGGTGGCCTTGTTCAGCAGATCCGAGGTGCGCTCCAGCTCGTCCCTGATCCTGGCATCGGAGAGGTTGCGCAGGTCGGGGTGGGTCCAGGTGTGGTTGGCGATGTGGTGGCCGCGGGCCGCGATCTCCCGGACCAGGTCGGGGTGGACGGCGGCGTTCTCGCCGATCAGGAAGAAGGTGGCCCGGATCCGGTACTGCTCCAGCAGCGCCAGCACGGTCGGGGTGTGTCGCGGGTCCGGGCCGTCGTCGATGGTGAGGGCCACCACCCGCCGCTCGGCGTCGAGTTCGTACACCGGTTTGCTCTCGGCGGCCGCCACCGGCCGGGGTGCGGCCACCGGCGAGCCGGAAGCCGCGGGACCGGGGGCGGACGAAGCGGGGGCGGACGAAACGGGGGACGGCGCCGCGGACTGCGGTACCGAGGAAGCCGACGGGGCCGACGGGACCGAAGGAGCGGCCGAGGCGGGAGCGGCGGCGGGCCCGTCCGACGCCGCACCGGCCGCCTCGGCTCCCGGCGTGGCGCTCCCGCCGTCCGCCCCCTGCGATCCCTGGCAGCCGGCGACCCCGAGCAGCGACATCCCGGCCGCGACCAGCAGCAACCTACGCGAAGTATGACGATCAGACAGCATGATCAATGCTTCCCCCGCGAACCGTCGCGCCTCCCACCGGCAACCCCGACGGCCCCCAGCGTCACTCCGACGGCCCAGGTCCACCCCCGACCCGGCGGACCGGCGACCACCGTCCCGACCGGACCGCTACGCTGACCTCCCCAGTGTGATGATCTGTCTTCAGAGGACGTGGCCATGACGACGAGTCAGGACTTCTCCGACCGGCCCCAGGACGACGCCGTCGAGCCGAGCGAGTGGGAACGCTTCGGCGTCGACACCAGCGCCCCGCACTCCGCACGCGTGTACGACTACTGGCTGGGCGGGAAGACCAACTTCCCGCCGGACCGCGCCATGGGACAGGCCATCGAGCAGGCCGTCCCCAGGGTGAAGGCGATGGCCAAGGAGAACCGGGCGTTCCAGGGCCGCGCCGTGCGGTACCTGGCTCAGGAGCAGGGCATCCACCAGTTCCTCGACCTCGGTACCGGCATCCCCACCTCGCCCAACACGCACGAGACCGCCGAGGCGGTCAGCCCGGGCACCCGGGTGGTCTACGTGGACAACGACCCGATCGTGCTGGCCCACGCCCGTGCACTGATGGTCTCCACCCCGGCCAGCCACACCACCTACATCCACGCCGACCTCGGCAAGCCCACCGAGTTGCTCGGCGATCCGGCGCTCACCTCCACGCTGGACCTCGACCGTCCGGTCGGCCTGCTGATGATCGCCGTCCTGATGCTGATCGCGGACGAGGACGACCCGTGGGCCAAGGTCGCCGCGCTGCGCGACGCGCTGCCCAGCGGAAGCTGCCTCGCACTCACCCACCCCACCCAGGACTTCGACCCGGAGAGCGTCGCCAAGGTCGCCGAGGCGGCCCGGGCGGGCGGGATGACCCTCGTCCCGCGCACCCGTGAGGAGGTCGCCCGGTTCTTCGACGGCTGGGAGCTGATCGAGCCGGGCGTCGCCCCCGTGATGGCCTGGCGCCCCGACGGCGAGCCGCCGGTCGACCCGACCGCCGCCTACTACTGGGGCGGCGTCGCCCGGAAGCCGTAGCCCCGCCGGTACCGGGGCGGCGCGGTCCGGTCCGCCGCCCCGGGGCCCGACACGGACCGGGGGCGCATCCACCGGCCCCGAGCGGCGCGCGCTACTTCAGCAGCCGCGAGAGCCGCCGGTCCGCGAGTGGCTTGCCGCCGGTCTGGCAGGTCGGGCAGTACTGCAGCGAGGAGTCGGCGAACGACACCTCGCGCACGGTGTCCCCGCAGACCGGGCACGGCTGTCCGGTCCGGCCGTGCACCCGCAGGCCGAGCTTCTTCTCCGCCTTCAGCTCCCCCGCCGCCAGCCCGCGTGAACGCTCCACCGCCTCGCGCAGGGTGGTGCCGAGCGCCCCGTACAGCTGGGCCGTCTCGTCCTGCGTCAGGCTCGACGCCAGCTTGTACGGCGACATCCGCGCCGCGTGCAGCACCTCGTCCGAGTAGGCGTTGCCCACCCCGGCCAGCACGCTCTGGTCCCGCAGCACACCCTTCAGCCGGCGCCGCTCACCGTGCAGCAGGGCGGTGAAGTCCGCCAGGGTGAACGCCGGGTCCAGCGGGTCCGGGCCGAGCCTGGCGACACCGGGGACGTCGGCCGGGTCCGCCACCACGTACACCGCGAGCCCCTTCCGGGTGCCCGCCTCGGTGAGGTCGAAGCCGTCCCCGGCAGGCCCCTCCAGCCTCACCCGCAGGGCCAGCGGGTTCTTGCCGCCCGGGCGCGGGGGCTCGGCCGGCAGGCTGTCCTTCCAGCGGAGCCAGCCGGCCCGGGCCAGGTGGACGACCAGGTGCAGACCGCCCGCCTCGATGTCGAGGAACTTCCCGTGCCGGGTGACCGGGCCGACCGTCCGCCCCTCCAGCGCCGTCACCGGCGGGTCGTAGGTCTTGAGGGCGCTGATGGCCACCGGCTGCACCCGGGCGATCACGCGCCCGGTCAGCCGCTCGGACAGGAAGGCGCTGAGGGCCTCGACCTCAGGCAGCTCCGGCATGCGCCCAGTCTCGCGCAGACCGCCGGCACCCGCCCGCCGGTCCGGCCGCCTGCGCCGTCCGACCGTTCGTACGGCGGCCGTCGTTGCCCCGCGGCGGCCGGTGGGCGCAGGCTGGAGGTGCCCGTGCACCACCGGAGGGCCCACCCGAGGAGGTCCGGTCCCGTCATGAGCACGCTCGAGGAACAGATCGACATCGATGCCCCGGTGCTGGCGGCCTGGGAGCAGCTGCACCGGGTCCACGACTACCCGCGGTTCGTGGGCGGGGTGCGCAGCGCCTACCCGCACGGCAGCAACCTCGCACACCTCGGTGTGGAGGTCGACGGCGCCGAGCGGGACGTCGAGACCGAGATCACCGACCGGGGCCGGGGCCGGGTGATGGCCTGGCGGACGCGGGACGGTCTGCAACTGCACGGCGCGTTCGCGCTGCTGCCGCTCGACCGGAGCCACACCCGGCTGCAGATCCGCGTCGAGTACGACCCGGAGGCGGTGCAGCAGGTGTTCGGCGGGCCGCGCGGCTTCGCCCAGGCCGGGGCGATCGAGCGGGTGGTCCGCGCCGATCTGGAGCTCTTCCGGGAGATCGTCGAGGCCCGGACGGCCGCCGCCCGGCCCGGGCCGGCCACGGCGTAGGGCCGGCCGCTCAGGCCCCGCCACCGCGTAGAGCCGACCGCTCAAGGCCGGCCGCTCAAGGCCGCGCAGGCTCGGGGGCACCGGCCGACGCCTCCGGCCGGCCTCCCGGGGTCGACCCGTAAGAAACGGATAAGCCCAGCTCAGAGGCGGTCGTGAGGATCTTCACAGGAGCCCTCCGCCCCGGTCGTCCAGCATTCAACCTGTGGCAGACTCGGATGTCATGAGTACCGGCCCGGGCCCCAGGACGCTTCGCGCGGCGATCTTCGCCGCGCTGGTGGTGCTGCTCGCCGGGCTCGGCCAGGTGCTGGTCACCGGGCGCCCGCTGCCGTTCGGCACGCTGGCCGTGGCCGGCGGCGCCGTCTTCGCGGTGGCGTTCGCCCTGGCGGGATCCGAGCGCGGTTACCCGGCGATCGCGGCGGTGTTCCTGCCGCTGGAGCTGGGCCTGAGCGCGCTGTTCGACCTCGCCCAGAGCACCTGCCCCACGCTCCCGCCCGGCTCCGCCCGCGGCTTCGAGCCGCTGCTGTGTGGCGGCGGCTCGCTCGGCGGGGTCCTGCTGGGTCACGGGGTCTCCCACTCCGCCGCCCTGCTGGCACTCCTGGGGCTGCATTCCGTGATCGCCCTGGCCGCGGCCTTCTGGCTGCGCCGCGCCGACGCCGCGCTGCACGGCCTCGCCCGCTCCGCGCGGGTGCTCGGCGACTTCGCACAGCGCTTCCTGACCGCCGCCGGCCGCTGGCTGCTGCTGCTCGCCGCGCCCGTCCCGGCCCGCCCGGTGGTGCGGATGCCCTTCCCGCGCGCCAGCCGGGTCCGTGTCCCCGTCGAGGACGTCCTGCTCAGCCCCGCCGTCCGCCGCGGGCCTCCGGTGCCCGCCCCGGCCTGCTGAGAACCCCCTCCCGCTTTCTCCGCCGGTCGTTGCCGCCGCGCGCCCCGCGCGCCCGCCCGTCCCACCGACCGAGAGCACAGGACGACACCCACCATGAGCAAGAAGTCCCAGCCCACGTCCAGCACGTCCGCCGGCACCACGTCCGCCAAGGCCACCCGCAGCGCCGCCCGGCGCGCCGCCACCGACCGGATGCGCGAAGAGCGCGAGCGGACCGAGCGGTCGGCGCGGATCCGCCGCCGGACCGTCGTCGGCGCCGCCTCCGCCGCCGTACTCGCCCTGGCGGCGGGTGGGGCCTTCGCCGTCGGCGGCTCCTCCGGCTCCGCCGACACCGCCGCCGCCGGACCGCTGGTCACCCCCGCCCACGCGGGCGGCGCCGACGGCACCGTGATCACCTACGGCAAGGCCGACGCCCCGCACACCCTGGAGATCTACGAGGACTTCCGCTGCCCGTACTGCGAGCAGCTGGAGACCACCAACGGCACGACCATCCAGCAACTCGCCGACGACGGCAGGTACAAGATCGAGTACCACCTGGCGACGTTCCTGGACCAGGGCCTGGGCGGCAAGGGCTCGCGCACCGCGCTGGCCGCCGCCGGCGCGGCGCTGAACGAGGGCGTGGACAAGTTCAAGCAGTTCCACGACGTGCTGTACGCCAACCAGCCCGACGAGCGCAACGACGGCTTCGCCGACGTGAACCGGCTGCTCGACCTGGCCGGCCAGGTCCCGGGGCTGAAGACCGACGCCTTCGTCAAGGCCGTCCAGGCCGGTACCTACACCCCGTGGGCCGACCAGGTGAACAAGGCCTTCGACAAGAGCGGCGTCACCGGCACCCCGACGGTGAAGCTGGACGGTACCAAGCTCGACGTCTTCGCGAACGGCGCGCCCGTCACGCCCGAGCGGTTCACCGCGATGGTCGGGCAGGTGACCGGATGACCTCCCCCACCCCCGCCCGGACCTACGGCGCGAGCAGGCCGTTCGCCTTCCTGCTGCTGATCGGCGGGGCGATCGGGCTCTTCGCCTCGGCCGTCCTCACACTGGACAAGATCCGGCTGCTGAAGGACCCGTCGTACGTCCCCAGCTGCAACATCAACCCGATCATCAGCTGCGGCTCGATCATGCGCAGCGACCAGGCCGAGGCCTTCGGCTTCCCCAACTCGCTGCTGGGGCTGGTCGGCTTCGCCGTGGTGGTCGCGATCGGCGCGGGTCTGCTCGCCGGGGCGACGTACCGGCGCTGGTTCTGGCTCGGCCTCCAGGCCGGGACGGTGTTCGGGATCGGCTTCGTGACCTGGTTGACGTACCAGGCGCTGTACCGGATCGGGGCGCTCTGCCCGTACTGCATGGTGGTCTGGGCGGCCATGATCCCGCTGTTCTGGTACACCACCCTGCACAATCTGCGCTCCGGCGTGATCCCGACCCCGCGCGCCCTGCGCCCTGCGGTGCGCGAGGCCGCCCGCTACCACTGGGTGGTGCCGGCGCTCTGGTACGCGGTGATCGCGCTGCTGGTCCTCAACCGGTTCTGGTACTACTGGAGCACTCTGGTCTGAGCCTCCCGTCGGCTCCGGGCCCGTCGTGGCCCGGAGCCCGCGACCCCCTCCGGAGGGCACCGTGCGAAAGATCATCCTCTTCATGTCGATCTCCCTCGACGGCTTCATCGAGGGCCCGGACCACGACATCGGCTGGCACCGGGTGGACGACGAACTGCACACCTACCTCAACCGGGAACTCGCCCGGATGGGCGGCTTCGTCAGCGGGCGGGTCACCCACCAGCTGATGGCCGACTTCTGGCCCACCGCCGACCAGGACCCTGACATCAGCGCCCCGATGGCCGAGTTCGCCGGGATCTGGCGCGCGATGCCGAAGACGGTCTTCTCCCGCACGCTTCAGCACGCCGACTGGAACACCACGATCGTCCGCGAGGTCACCCCCGCGACCGTCGCGGCCCTGACCGCCGGCCCGGGCGGCGACCTCGCCCTCAGCGGCGCGGACCTCGCCGCCGCCTTCCTCCGCCACGACCTGATCGACGAGTTCCGGATCCACGTGCACCCCGTGCTGGTCGGCCGGGGCAAGCCCCTGTTCCCCTCCGCCGACCACCTCACCGCCCTCACCCTGCGCGAAACCCGCCCCTTCCCCAACGGCGTCGTGCTGCTGCGCTACGACCGGACCGGGGAGAGGCGGGCGGGCACCCCCGGCGCGGGTCAGGCGCCGGCGGGTTCGAACGCGTAGGCCGCCACCTCGGCCAGCAGGGCCGCCCGGCGGTCCTCGTCCAGGAAGGACGCGCGGAAGGAGTTGGCGGCGAGCAGGCGCAGCGTCTCGGGGGCGAGGGCGAGGGCCGCCTCGACGGCGCGGAAGTTGTCGTCGACGTAGCCGCCGAAGTACGCGGGGTCGTCCGAGTTGACGGTGACCAGCAGGCCGGCCGCGAGCATGGCGCGCAGCGGGTGGTCGGCCAGGGTGTCGATGCAGCGCAGGCGCACGTTGGAGAGCGGGCAGAGGGTCAGCGGGACCTGCTCGCGGACCAGGCGGTCGACCAGTGCCGGGTCCTCCAGGCAGCGCAGGCCGTGGTCGATCCGCTCGACGCCCAGGACGTCCAGTGCCTCGGTGATGTACGCGGCCGGGCCCTCCTCCCCCGCGTGGGCGACCCGGTGCAGCCCGGCCTCGGCGGCGCGCCGGTAGACCTCGCGGAACTTGGCCGGCGGGTGGCCGACCTCCGCCGAGTCGAGCCCGATCCCGGTGATCCGGCCGAAGTACGGCCGGGCCGCCTCGAAGGTATCCAGCGCGGACTCGACGGACTCGTCCCGCAGGAAGCACATGATCAGGCGGGTGCTGATCCCGTACCGCTCCTCGCTGCGCTCCAGCGCCCGCCCGAGGCCCTCCACCACCACGCCCAGCGGCACCCCGCGCGCCGTGTGCGCCTGCGGGTCGAAGAAGATCTCGGCGTGCCGCACCCCCTGCTCGGCGGCCCGGGCCAGGTACGCGTCCGCGAGGTCCGCGAAGTCGTCCTCGGTGCGCAGCACCGCCATCAGCGCGTAGTAGAGGTCCAGGAACGACTGCAGGTCACTGAAGGAGTACGCCCGGCGCAGCTCCTCGGTGTCGCCGTACGGGAGCGTGACACCGTTGCGCCCGGCGAGCGTGAAGGCCAGCTCGGGCTCCAGGGTGCCTTCGATGTGCAGGTGGAGTTCGGCCTTGGGGAGCGGCATGGGTGATCGATCCGAGCTCTGGGAGGGGGATGAAAGGGTGTTCAGAAAGTAATCGTACGATCCGACCCGCCCTGCCATGCCGGAGGCGGGTCGCGCACGGCCCGCAGCGGCGGGGCCGCGCCTGGCGAAAGCCGCCGGGGGCGACGACACTGCCGGTACGGGACTTCCTGTCGATACTCCGGCGAACCCCGCGAACGGTGTACCGGTCACGGTGACGGGGCACTCGGGTAGCGGGGGCCCTACGCCGAGGAGGTGGTGGACATGCGGCACGCCGACGACGCTCCGCACATCAGGCCCGCGGGCATCTCCGCGCACGCCCTGGGCAACGACACGCTGCTGCACGAGCTGGAGCAGCTGCACCGGACCAGGCACGAGACGTTCCTGTACGGCTCCGAGGAGGCCCTGAAGCGGCACACGCTGCGGACCGGGCAACTGGAGGCCGAGTACCTGCACCGGTTCCCGAACCGGATGGTCACGGCCGGCCGGACCAGGGCCGGTGCCCGCGCGCGGGAGGCCGCGGCGCGGGTGGAGTCGCTGCCGGACTGAGGCCCGGGCGGCCGGTGCCCGGCGGGACACGCCGGGCGGCGGTGGTGCGCACGGGGCGGGGTGTCGGCCAGGGTGGAGCAACGACTCCGGAGCAACCCCCCACGGACACCTGGGAGCCCACCGCATGGCCATCGCAAGCGTCAACCCCGCGACCGGCGAGACCCTGGAGACCTTCGAGGCGCTGGACGCCGCCGGCATCGAGCAGCGGCTGGCCCGCGCCGACGCGACGTTCCAGACCTACCGCACCACGTCCTTCGCGTACCGTGCCGAGCGGCTGCGCCGCGCGGCCGACCTCCTGGACGAGGACCGGGAGGCCGTCGCCCGCACGATGACCGAGGAGATGGGCAAGCCGCTCGCGGCCGCCCGCGCCGAGGCCGCCAAGTGTGCGAAGGCGATGCGCTGGTACGCCGAGAACGCCGAGGCGCTGCTCGCCGACGAGCACCCCGCCCCGGCCGACGTCGCCGACTCCGGCGCCGCCCGCGCCTACGTCCGCTACCGCCCGATCGGCGTGGTGCTGGCCGTGATGCCGTGGAACTTCCCGTTCTGGCAGGTGGTCCGGTTCGCGGCCCCCGCCCTGATGGCGGGCAACGTCGGCCTGCTGAAGCACGCGTCCAACGTGCCCCGCACCGCGGTGGCGCTGGAGGAGCTGTTCCGCCGGGCCGGGTTCCCGGAGGGCTGCTTCCAGACCCTGCTGATCGGCTCGGGCGCGGTGGAGGGCATCGTCCGCGACCGCCGGGTCGCCGCGGTGACGCTCACCGGCAGCGAGCCGGCCGGGCGGGCGGTGGCGGCCGCGGCCGCGGACGAGGTGAAGAAGGCGGTGCTGGAACTCGGCGGCAGCGACCCGTTCGTGGTCCTGCCGAGCGCCGATCTGGACGCCGCCGTGGCCACCGCCGTCCGGGCCCGGGTGCAGAACAACGGACAGTCCTGCATCGCCGCCAAGCGCTTCATCGTGCACACGGACGTGTACCGGCCGTTCACCGAGGCGTTCACCGCCGCGATGCGGGCGCTGACGGTCGGCGACCCGATGGACGAGGCGACCGAGGTCGGCCCGCTGGCCAGCAGCCAGGGGCGGGACGACATCGAGGAGCTGGTCGAGGACGCCCGGGCGCACGGCGCCGGGGTGGAGTGCGGCGGCCGGCGCCCCGAGGGCCGGGACGGCGGCTGGTTCTACGAGCCGACGGTGCTGACCGGCATCACCCCGGCGATGCGGATCCACCTGGAGGAGACCTTCGGCCCGGTCGCCACCGTCTACGAGGTCGCCGACCTGGACGAGGCGGTGGCACTGGCCAACGACACGCCGTTCGGGCTCAGCTCCAGCGTCTGGACCACCGACCCGGCCGAGCAGGAGCGCTTCGTCCGGGACGTCCAGGCGGGCGGGGTGTTCTTCAACGGCATGACGGCCTCACATCCGGCACTGCCGTTCGGCGGCGTCAAGCGCTCGGGCTTCGGGCGGGAGCTGGGGGACCACGGGATTCGCGAGTTCTGCAACGTCACCACCGTCTGGGTGGCCTGAACCCCGGCCTGACCCGGCCGGGGTCCGGCAGCCGCCGCCCCGGCCGGGTCAGGAGGCCATCCGGTGCCTGCCCTGGCCGGGAGTCATCCAGCGCGCGACCATGCCGCAGAGCGCGATCAGGGTGATGCCCCACACGATGCTGAAGACGATCAGCCACGCCAGCGAGGTCACCTGGGCCCCGACGGCACCGAGGCCGAGCGAGAACGCGAGCAGCAGGATCACGGCCGTCGGGCCGAGGCCGAGCAGGCCGTGCCAGGCACGGTGCGCCAGGCTCGGGTGCTTCGGCGCGTCGGGGCCGGTGTCGAGCGCCTTGTAGGTCAGTAGGTCCATCTGGATCGCCTCCGGACGTCGGTGACTGCCGGTGATCAGCTCACGAGGCCTTGCGGGGAGCTGCGGACTTCCTGCTGGTGGTCTTCCTGGCGGTGCCGGCCGACTTGCCGGTCCCGGCCGACTTCGCCGTACCGGCCTCGGCCTTGCCCGCCGTGGTCCTGGCGGAGGTGGACTTCGTGCCCGTGGACTTCGTGCCCGTGGACCTCGTGCGCGTGGCCTTCTCGGCCACCGCCTTCTCGGCGGCGGACGCGCGTCCGCGGGGGGCCGGCTTCTCCTCGGCGGCCGGCCCGTGCTCCGCCGCCGGCTGCTCGGGTTCCGGCTCGGCCCGGCGGCCGCGGTGCCCGCCCTTGGCCTCCTTGAGGCTGCTGCGCAGCGCCGCCATCAGGTCGATGACGTTGTCCGGCGCTTCGCCGGGCTCCTCCTCGTGGGGCACCTCGACACCCTGGATCCGGGCCTCGATGACCTGCTGCAACGCCTGCTGGTAGTCGTCGTGGAGCTGGGAGAGGTCGAAGTCCTCGGAGAGCGTGTCCATCAGCGAGCGCGCCATCTTCAGCTCCTGCGGCCGTACGGTCACCTGCTCCTCGGGCGCGATCCCGGCCGCCGACCGGACCTCGTCGGGCCAGATGCAGGTCTGCAGCACCAGCGTCCCGTCGTGCACCCGCAGCACCGCCGGGGACTCCCTGGTCCTCAGCGCGATCTTGGTGACCGCGATCTGGCCGGACTCGGTGAGCGCGTCGCGCAGCAGCGCGTACGGCTTGGCGGCGGCCTTGTCGGCGACGCCGACGTAGTACGCCTTGGAGAACATCAGCGGGTCGATCTCGGCCGCGTCCACGAACGCCAGTACGTCGATGACCTTCTTGCTGGGCAGCGGCAGGTCGGCGAGGTCCTCGTCGGTGAGGGTGACGGTGCGTCCGTCGGGCGACTCGTAGCCCTTGGCGATCTCCCCGTACGGGACCTCCTTCTCCTCCTGCTCGCAGTACCGCTTCATCCGCACCCGGCCGCCGTCCTTCGCGTGCACCTGGTGCAGCGGGACGTCGTGCTCCTGGGTGGCGGAGTACAGGTGGACGGGGATGCTGACCAGCCCGAAGCTGATCGTCCCCTTCCAGGTGGTCTGCATGGGGTCGCCCCTTCCCGGACGGCTCCCCCTACCGGAGATATCCCACTCTGCCCGGATTCGCCCCGATCGGCCACACGGTCCCGGCCCGGGCGCACCGGGCCGCCGCAGCGGGCCGCGGCGGCGGACAATGGGCGGCGGAGCGAGGAGGTGGCGCCATGCCGGGGACGGACGTGCCCCCGCCGCCGGAGCGGACCACGTACGCCGTGTCCTACGCCGTGGCCGGGGAGCCCGGGGTGCGGCGGGCGGAGGTGACGGTGGTTCCCGGGTACTCGCAGGAGAGCGACATCCCGCGGATCCTGGCCGCCCGCCTGACCGGGCGGCCGGACGGCGGGCGGGTCGTCGTGCTGGAGCTGCGCCCGGCCTGACGTCCCGCTGGCCCGGGAGCCCGGGCCCGACCCGCCGAACGGAGGCACCGGCGCGTGTCACCCGGGGATCGGAGCGGATCACCCGGCTCCGCCCCCTAGCATCGGGACTTCGCGGTCTCGCCCGAGCAAGCGTGACAGAGCGTCACCTCCGGCCCCCAGGAGCGTCCATGCCCACGTCCCCGGGCGGCCAGGCCCGCATCCCCGGCCCGGCCCGGCCCGCGCAACCGCCCCGGCCCGGCTCCCTGCGCAGACTCGGCGAGTGGTGCGCGCGCCACTCCGTCCTGGTGATCGTGCTCTGGCTGGTCGCGCTGGCCGGCGTCCAGGTGATCGACCGCGCGGTCGGCGGGACGTTCTCGGACGACTTCTCGCTCTCGAACACCCAGGCGCAGGAGGGTCGCAACGTCCTCCAGGCGCACGAGCCCTCGGTCGGTGGCACCAGCGCCCAGGTGGTGCTGCACGACGCCCAGCCGCTGACCGGCTTCCAGAGCCAGGTCGACCAGGTGGTCGGCTCGCTGCGCGAACTGCCGCACGTGCAGTCCGCGCAGAGCCCGCTGCCGCCGGCCGGCCAGCCCGCCCCGCCCGGCGGCCCGCTCGCGGCGGATGGCCTCACCGGCTACATCACCGTCCGTTTCGACGTGAACCCCACGACCCTCGGCGCCGACTACCTCGACGGCGTGGACGCGGCCGTCGCCCCGCTGCGGGCGGCCGGGGTGGAGGTCGAGTACGGCGGGCCGCTCGGTGAACTGGCGCGTCCGGCGGCCGACGACCGGGTCAGCGAACTGATCGGCTTCGGGGTCGCGATCGTCGTCCTGCTGATCGGCTTCGGCAGCGTGATCGCGGCCGGCCTGCCGTTGCTCACCGCCCTGATCGGCGCCGTCGTCGGTCTCGGGCTGCTCGGCCTGCTGGCCGCGGCCACCACCTTCGCCACCGTGGCCCCGACCCTGGCGACCATGATCGGCATCGGCGTCGGCATCGACTACGCGCTCTTCCTGCTCACCCGGCACCGGCAGAGTCTGATGGACGGCAGGGACCCGGTGGCCGCCGCCGGGCATGCCGTGGCGACCAGCGGCCGCGCGGTAGTGGTCTCCGGCTGCACCGTGGTCATCGCCCTGGCCGGCCTGGTCGTCTCGCGGGTCAACTTCATCGCCAAGCTCGGCGCCGCCGCCGGGGTGACCGTGATCTCCGCCGTCCTCGCCGCGCTGACCCTGCTCCCCGCCCTGCTGGGCCTGATCGGCCGCCGGATGGACCGCTGGACGGTGCACCGGCCGGTCGCCGAGACCGGGGCCGCACCCGGGGAGGAGATCACCGGGACGTGGCACCGCTACGCCCAGCGGGTGGAGCGCCGCCCGTGGTGGTTCCTGACGGCCGGGGTCGTCGTCGTCGGCATCCTCGCCGTCCCGCTCTTCGCAATCCAGCTCGGCCACATCGACGACGGGGCCGACCCGACCAGCTTCACCGACCGGCGCGCCTTCGACCTGATGTCCGAAGCCTTCGGCCCGGGCTCCAACGGCCCGATCACCGTGGTGGTCGACCAGAGCGCCGTCCCGGCCGACGCCCGGCCCGCGCTGCAGAACTCCGTGCAGCAGGCGCTGGCCGGCACGGCCGACACCGCCGGCGTCACCCCGCTCCAGACCAGCTCCGACGGTGACGTGCTGTTCAACACCGTCACGCCCGCCCAGCGGCCGCAGGACGAGCAGACCACCCAGCTGGTCGGCCGGCTCTCCGACACCGTCCTGCCGCAGGCCGTGGCGGGGACCGGCGCCACGACGTACGTCACCGGCACGACGGCCGCCCAGGTCGAGTTCGGCGACATCGTCGCCGCACGCCTGCTGCCGATCATCGCCGTGGTGGTCGGCCTGGCCTTCCTGATCATCCTGCTCGTCTTCCGGGGCCTGCTGATCGCGGTGAAGGCCGCCGTGCTCAACCTGATCTCCATCGCCGCCTCGTACGGCGTCCTGGTGGCGGTCTTCCAGTGGGGCTGGGGCGGGCCGGCGCTCGGGGTCTCCGGCACCGTGCCGATCGAGAGCTACGTCCCGATGATGATGTTCGCCATCGTCTTCGGCCTCAGCATGGACTACGAGATCTTCCTGCTCTCCCGGGTGCACGAGGCCTGGCTGCGCACCGGGGACAGCAGGGGCAGCGTGGCCCACGCCCTGGAGATCACCGCCCGGGTGATCAGCTGTGCGGCGCTCATCATGGTCAGCGTGTTCGCCGCCTTCATCGTGAGCGACAACATCGTGATCAAGATGATGGGCCTCGGGCTGGCCGTCAGCGTGCTGATCGACGCCACCGTGGTGCGGCTGCTCCTGGTACCGGCCGTGATGACCCTGCTCGGGCCGGCCGCCTGGTGGACGCCCCGCTTCCTGGACCGGGTGCTGCCGCACATCGACACCGAGGGCGAGGGCGAGCAGGCCTGAGGGAGAGCGGGGCCCGGGAGCGAGCGGATCCCGCGCCCGCGCGACCCTCAGGCCTGGAGCGAGGCCAGCGTGACGACGGTGATGTCGGACGGGGCGCCGACCCGCACCGGCGGACCCCAGGCCCCCGCCCCCCGGGTCACGTAGAGCTGGGTGTCTCCGTAGCGTTCCAGGCCGGCGACGGTGGGGTTGGCCAGTTCCGCCAGGTAGTTGCCGGGCCAGAGCTGGCCGCCGTGGGTGTGGCCGGAGAGCTGGAGGTCGACGCCGTGCCGGACGGCGTCGTGGATGGTGACCGGCTGGTGCGAGAGCAGCACGGAGGTGCGGGCCCGGTCGCGGTCGCCGAGCGCCTTGCCGAAGTCCGGGCTGTCACCCTCGGTGCGCCCGGCGATGTCGTTGACCCCGGCCAGGTCGAACCCCGCGAGCTCCACCCGGGCGTTCTGCAGCGGGTGGACGCCCAGCTCGCGGACGAAGTCCACCCAGGGCGCCGCACCGGAGAAGTACTCGTGGTTGCCGGTGACGAAGTACGCGCCGTCGCGCGCCCGAAGCTGCGCCAACGGCTCGGCGGCGCGGCCGAGTTCGGGCACCGTACCGTCCACCAGGTCGCCGACGATCGCGATCAGGTCGGGCTGCGCGCCGTTGATCGTGTCGACGATCCGCCGGGTGTGCCCGCGACCGAGGATCGGCCCGAGGTGGATGTCGCTGACCACGGCGATCCGGTAGCCGTGCGACCGCGCGTGCAGCTTCGCCAGCGGCACGGTGACCTGCTTCAGGCGCGGCCCACGCAGCACCCCGTACGCGCCGGTACCGACCACGGCGGCCGCGGCCCCCGAGGCACCGATGGCGAGCGTCCGGGCGACGAAGAGCCGGCGCCCCGGCGACGGCGCGGCGGCCGACGACTCGGCGGCGGGCGGCGCGGCGGCCGACGGCGCGGCGGGCGGCTCGGCGGCGGCCACCGGGTGCTCACCCGCCGGCTCCGACGGGGCGGCGGCCCGCGGGCGCGGCAGCCGGAGCAGCAGCGGCCGGACGGCCTCGCCGACGGCCAGCGCCATCAGCAGGTACAGCAGCACCGCGAGCCAGAGGTAGCCCGGCCAGGCCAGCCAGCGCTCGACGGAGAGCGGGAGGGCCCGCCCGCCGACCAGCGCGCCCACCGAGAGCAGCGGCAGGGCGACGGCGAGCACGGTGCCCGTCCGGCGCCACCACCCGCCGGGAGCGGAGACGTCGCGCACCAGGCGCCGCCAGAGGTACCAGTGCGCGAGGGCCAGGACGGCGAGGACGGCGAGCAGACCGAGCACCACGAGGACGATCATCACGCGGCCAGTATGAACGGCCGCCCACCGCGCCCGGACGACGGCCCCCGAGGCCGCCCGACCGGCTGGTGCTGTGTCAGATTTGAGCTTTCCGCCTCCTCGCTTCACCTGCTCTGACCTGGCACTTTGCGTCCGCTGAGCGGACATTTCCCGAGGCCTTGTTCCGATACTCGTAGGGAGAAGTTAAGTTGCACCGCAATGCGCGGGTCCGTCCTCCCACCCTCCGGCGTACGAGCCGAGGGGCAGCCGCGCTGGAAAGGCACAGGGCACCCTCGATGAGTGCGGAAACCACCACCTCGGCCGGCTCGCCGCCGGCTGACGCCGCTCCGCAGCAGCAGAAGCAGCTCCACTCCGGTCACGGCGGCGACGGCCACCTGAAGGCCGGGCTCAAGAACCGCCACCTGTCGATGATCGCGATCGGCGGTGTGATCGGCGCCGGCCTGTTCGTCGGCTCCGGCGCGGGCATCGCGTCGACCGGCCCCGGCATCCTGCTCTCCTACACCCTGGCCGGCGTGCTGGTGGTCCTGGTGATGCGGATGCTCGGCGAGATGGCGGCCGCGGACCCGCAGAGCGGATCGTTCTCGGCGTACGCGGACCGGGCACTCGGCCGCTGGGCCGGCTTCTCCATCGGCTGGCTGTACTGGTTCTTCTGGGTCGTGGTGCTGGCCGTCGAGGCCACCGCCGGCGCGAAGATCCTCAACAACTGGGTGCCCGGGGTGCCGCAGTGGGGGTGGGCGCTGATCGTGATGGCGGTGCTGACCGCCACCAACCTCTTCTCGGTGGCCTCCTACGGCGAGTTCGAGTTCTGGTTCGCCGGCATCAAGGTGGTGGCGATCGCCGCCTTCCTGGTGATCGGCACGCTGGCCGCGTTCGGGCTGCTGCCCGGCACCCACGCGGTCGGCACCGAGAACCTGACCGGCCACGGCGGCTTCCTGCCACACGGCGTGGGCGCGGTGTTCACCGGCATGCTCACCGTCGTCTTCGCCTTCATGGGCAGCGAGATCGTCACCCTGGCCGCCGGTGAGTCGGAGGACCCGGAGAAGGCGGTCAGCAAGGCCACCAACAGCGTGATCTGGCGCATCGGGATCTTCTACCTGGGCTCGATCCTGCTGGTCGTGACCCTGCTGCCGTGGGACTCCGCGGCTGTCAAGGGCAGCCCCTACGTGGCCGTGCTGGAGCACGTCGGCATCCCGGGCGCCGGCCAGGTGATGGACGTGATCGTGCTGACCGCCGTGCTCTCCTGCCTCAACTCGGGGATGTACACCGCCTCCCGGATGGCCTTCTCGCTCGGTCAGCGCGGCGACGCCCCCAAGGCCTTCGCCTCCGTGACCGACCGCGGTGTGCCGCGCGTCGCGATCCTCGCCTCGGTGGTCTTCGGCTTCGTGGCGGTGTTCTTCAACTACACCTCGCCCGACACCGTCTTCTCCTTCCTGCTCAACTCCTCGGGCGCGGTGGCGCTCTTCGTCTGGGTCGTGATCTGCTTCTCCCAGCTGAAGATGCGCAAGATCATCGAGCGCGAGTCGCCCGAGCGCCTGACCGTCCGGATGTGGCTGTACCCCTACCTCACCTGGGCCGCGATCGGCATGATCGGCTTCGTGATGGCGTACATGTTCACGGACGCCGACGGGCGCAAGCAGATGTACCTGTCGCTGGTCGCCGCAGCGATCGTGCTGACGGCGTCGGCCGTGGTGGGCCGCCGGCGACGGGCCGCGGCGGTGGCACCGGCCGCCTGATCCGGGGACGCCGCCCGCACACCGGGCCCGGGAGCCGTTGCGGAGGCTCCCGGGCCCGCTGTCGTCCCCGGACGTGGTCGCGCACCGGAGGGCAGCGGCCCGGGCGCCGCCGCCGGTACCGGATCATGACGGGCCGGAGATGACCCGCCGACGGGCGAGCCCCTAACCTTCCCCCTATGCGAGATCTTGCAGCGGGGTTGGGGTACCTGGCCAAGGGCCAGAAGTGGGTGGGCCGGCACGGCCGCTGGTGGGCGTTCGGGATGCTGCCCGCACTGATCACCCTGGTCGGGTACGTGGTGGCACTGGTGTTCCTCGGCGACTGGTCGGAGGACCTCGCGCAGTGGGCCACGCCGTTCGCCGACGGCTGGGGCTCGCCCTGGCAGGGCCTGCTGCGCACCGCGCTCGCCGCGATCGTCTTCGGCGGCGGGCTGCTGATCTCCGTGATCACCTTCACCGCGGTCACCCTGCTGGTCGGCCAGCCGTTCTACGAGTCGCTCTGCGAGAAGGTCGAGGAGACCGAGGGCGGCGCGCCCACCCCGCCGGACGTCCCGCTCTGGCGCGAGCTGTGGATCGCCACGCGCGACAGCCTCGCCGTGCTGGTCCGGGTGCTCGGCTTCGGCGTTCTGCTGTTCGCCTGCGGGTTCATCCCCGTGGTCGGGCAGACTCTGGTACCGGTGGCCGGGTTCCTGGTGTCCGGGTTCTTCCTCACCGTCGAGCTCACCGCCGTCGCCCTCCAGCGGCGCGGGGTCCCGCAGCGCGAGCGGATCCGTCTGCTGCGCGCCCGGCTCGGGCTCGCCCTCGGCTTCGGCGTGCCGCTGATCCTGGCCTTCCTCGTCCCGCTGGTGACCGTCCTCGCGATGCCCGGCGCGGTGGCCGGCGCCACCCTGCTGGCGCGCGACCTGGTGCCGGTGGAGGAGGCCGGGGACGAGCAGGACGAGCAGGACGCGCAGGAGCAGCAGGACTCGCCGGACGGCTCGGGTACGGCGCCCGGCTCCTGGGGGCCCGCCCCCGAGGTCCCCGGGTACGGGTACGGGCCCGGGTACGGCGGGCAACGGCCGGCGCCGGGGAACCCGTACGCGACGGGCCCGGAGGGTGTGAACGCCGACGTGACCACTCCTTATGCGACGAACCCCTACGCGACGGCCCCGGAGGCGGCCCGGCCGTACGGCGGGCAGAACCCGTACTCCGCCCGCTGAGGGCCCCGCGGCGGTGACCGCCCGGTCACCGCGCGTCGCACCGGGGCCGTCGCGCTGTGAGGCCGCCCACAGGGCTCCGCACCACTACTGCCCTCGATAGTTGTCGATGGGCCCAGGTCGGCCGACGTGCCCGCGGAGCGGTACCGACGGGCCCCGCCGGTCAGGCGGACTGCGCCGGACCGGACCGCGAAGAACGCAGGCCACCGCGCCGATTCACCCACGGCTCCGACGGACGGGCGGGCGATCGGCCGTCGGCCGGAGGGTTCGGCCCCCTCACCTCGAAGCGCCCGGCTGCGGCCGGGCGCTTCGCCGTTCCGGCCGCCCCATCCACTACCCGGCGTAGTAGCCGCCGCCTTTGCCGCCCCCGCCGGGCTCTGCGAAGAATGGCAGGTCGCCAGGCAGCGCGGACCGGTCCGTCCGTCGCGCGTCCCGCCCGCCCCGCCGTCACGGCCGGGGTGCCATGGCCGTCCCGGACGGCATCGCGGGCCCTGTCCGCCCGTGTCCTCGTGCCGGAGCCCCCGTGCTCCCGGCACGGCCCCCGACGGAAAAGGATCGTCCGCTCCATGCAGCTCAGCCATGCCCGCCGCAACTCGCTGATCACCGGTATCACCACCCTCGTGGTGGCGGGTGCGGCCACCGCCGCCCTCGCCGTCCCGCAGAGCGGCGGCAACGTCGCCGAGGCGGCCGCCCCGGTGGCCGGTGTCTCCGTGGACGGACAGCCGGTGGCCGCCCAGGCCGACGCGGCCGCGGCCGACGCCGCTGCTGCTGCCGCCGCGCAGGCGCAGGCGCAGGCGGACGCCGCCGCCCAGGCACAGGCCGCCGCCCGGGCGCAGGCCGAGACCGAGGCGAAGGCCCAGGCGGACGCCAAGGCCAAGGCCGACGCGGAGGCCGCCGCCTCCCGCTCGCAGGAGCGCGCCGCGCTGAACGCGAAGCCCGCCTACTCCGGCAGCCCCCGCGAGATCGCCGCCCAGATCGTCCCGGCCGGCCAGCTGCAGTGCTTCAGCAACATCGTGTCCCACGAGAGCAGCTGGAACCACCTCGCCGTCAACGCCTCCTCCGGCGCCTACGGCCTGGTCCAGGCCCTCCCCGGCTCCAAGATGGCCTCCGCCGGCTCCGACTGGCGCACCAACCCCGCCACCCAGATCAAGTGGGGCCTGGACTACATGAACTCCCGCTACGGCAGCCCCTGCGGCGCCTGGTCCTTCTGGCAGACCCACCACTGGTACTGAGCCGACCCCGGCACCAGGATGCGAGGACCTCGCGCGGCAGAGCCCGCGCGAGGTCCTCGCCCGTTGCGCCTCCCGAGGTCTCGCCCGCGCCGCCGGCCCCGATGCGATGCCGACGTGGACGCGTCAGGCATGACGAGTGAAGATATGGCGCACGCTCGTACGATTTGACGCGGATTGCTCAGAATTACAGGCCGTCAGGGCTTTGCCACCTTCCGCGTGCGCTCCTACGCTCCGGCCTCATGCCCTCACCCCTGATCAGCGTCGTGCTCCCCGCCTACGACCAGCAGAAACAGCTGGCGGAATGCCTGGACTCGCTCCTCGCGCAGTCCTTCCGCGACTTCGAGGTCATCCTGGTCGCGGACCGCTCCCCCACCTCCCCGGCCGACCTCGCCGACGCCTACGCGGCACGGCATCCGCGCGTCTCGGTGCTGCACCTCAACGCCGCCGTCGGCGTGGGCGTCAGCCGCGACGCGGGCGCCGCCCGGGCAGCCGGCGAGTACCTGCTCTTCCTGGACGCCGACCACCTGCTGCCCCGGGACGGGCTGCAGGCGCTCGCCGACCGGCTGGAGCAGACCGGGCCGGTGGACGTGCTGCTGTTCGGGCACACCCGGCGGCACGGCGGGCGCGACTGGCCGGGCGGCGCGGAGGCGCTGCTGGCCGACGCCGGGCCCGACGTGACCGGCCCGGCGGGCCGCCCCGAGCTGCTCGGCGCGCCCGCGCTGATCTGGGACCGGCTGCTGCGGCGGGACTTCTGGCAGGACCGCGGGCTCGCCTTCCCGGACGGCCGCTACGAGGAGATCCCGGTCGTCCACCAGGCCATGCTCACCGCCGGGCGGATCGCCGTGCTGCCGCGCGCCTGCGTCCAGCTGCGGCGGCGGGAGACCGTCCACCCGGTCGGCTCGCCCGGCAGCAGCCAGTTCGACATCTTCGACCAGTACGAGCGGAGCTTCGCCCTGGTCGACGAGGTGGCGGCCTGGCAGCCGGAGCTGGAGGCGGTCCGCGACGCCCTGTTCACCCGGATGATCCGGCACTACCTGTTCGTCTTCGACCTGGCCGGGTGCGTGGCGCGGGCCGAGCGGCCGCAGTTCTTCCACCGCGCCGCCGAGCACCACCGCCGCTTCCAGCCGGCCGGGCACCGGCGGCCCGGCGGCCGCGAGGGAGTGAAGTTCTCCCTGCTGGCCGGCGGCGCCTACCCGGCCTTCGAGATGGCCAAGCTCTCGCACATCGCCAAGGGCACCCTCACCGGATCGGCCCGCCGCAAGGCCTCGATCTGACGCCGGGCCGCCGCCTCACACCAGCCGGTGCCCGACGGCGGGCCGGCCGCGGCCCGACGGGCCGCTACACGTGGGCGGTGCCCCCGTCGGCGGCCATCGCGGCGGCGATCCGGCGGGAGGTGTCGGCCCACTCCTCGGCGGGGGCGGGCGGCAGGGCGTCCATCCACAGCGCGAGGGTGGACCCACGCAGCTGCATCATGCCCGCGGGCCTGGCCATCAGCCAGAGGTGCAGGTGCGTGGCACCGTCGCCCCACTTGTTGACGTGCACCCGGGCGATGCCGCCGAGCGACATCAGCGCCGCCTCGACCCGCTGGAGCATCGGGCCGAGTTCGACGGCGCGCTCGGACGGGAGGTCCAGCAGGTCGTGGTGGGCGCGGGGCTGGAGCAGCACGACGGCGGGCAGCCCGGAGGAGGCGTTCGGGGCGCTCAGCCGCCAGTGCGCGTCCGTCCAGAGGAAGTCCTCGTCCGGGCGGGCGCACTGCCCGCAGGCGTCCGGTCCGTCCTCCCCGTGCCGGGGCGGCTCGGGCAGCTCGGGCGCGTCCAGCACCTTGATCCGGATGTCGCCCTCGTACGGGAAGATGTCCCAGGACTGGGCCCCGTCGGCGCGCAGCGGCGGCCGCTCGCCGATCGGCAGCCGGGCGAGGAAGCGGCCGGGGTCGGCGGCGTCGCCGGCCGAAGTGTCGGTGATCATGACAGTCGAGCGTGCCAGATGACACCTCGTCGGCCGCACACCGGGGTGGCCGGAGGCGGCCCGCCCGTCCGGCTGGGATGATCGGCGGCGGTACGCCAGCCCGCCCCCCGGGAGGACCCACGTGAGCCGACCGTCCGCCGCCCCCGGCGCCGACCTCGCCCGGGAGCTCGCCGCCACGCTGCGCGGCGACGTCCGCTTCGGCGCCGCCGAACGCACCGTCTACAGCCACGACGCTTCCAACTACCGCCATCTGCCGCTCGGCGTGGTCAAACCGGCCGACCTGGACGACGTACGGACGGCCGTCGCGCTCTGCCGCCAGTACGGGGTGCCGGTGGTGCCGCGCGGGGCCGGTACCAGCATCGGCGGCCAGGCGATCGGCCCGGGCGCGGTCGTCCTGGACTTCCGGCGCCACCTGGGCGCGGTCCTCGGCGTGGACCCGGAGCGCCGCACCGCCCGGGTCGAGCCGGGCACCGTGCTGGACCACCTCCAGCGGGCCGCCCGCCCGCACGGACTGCGGTTCGGACCGGACCCGTCCACGCACAGCCGGTGCACCCTCGGCGGCATGATCGGCAACGACTCCTGCGGCGCCCACTCGGTGGTCTGGGGGCGCACCAGCGACAACGTCGAGTCCCTCGACCTGCTGCTCGCCGACGGCACCGAGCTCACCGTCGGCGGCCCGCTCGGCCCCGCCGAACGCGCGGCGCTGCGTGCCCTGCCCGGGCGGCCCGGCCAACTCCACCGCGACCTCCAGGAGTTCACCGAGCGCAACCTCGCGGTGATCCGCCAGGGCATGCCGGATCTGCCGCGCCGCACCTCCGGCTACCCCCTGGACGCCCTGCTGCCCGAGCGCGGCCACCACCTCGCCCGGGCGCTCACCGGCACCGAGGGCACCTGCGCCCTGCTGCTCGGCGCCACCGTCCGGCTGGCCGAGGAACCTCCCGCCCGCGCCCTCGTGGTGGCGGGCTACCCGGACGAGACGGCCGCCGCCGACGCCGTGCCCGCGCTGCTGCCGCTGCGCCCGCTGACCGTCGAGGGCATGGCCGCGGACCTGATCGCCGCGCTGGTCGCCGCCGGGCCGCGCCCACCCGCCCTGGACCGGCTGCCCGGGGGAACGTGCTGGCTCTTCCTGGAGGCCGGCGGCGCGACGCCCGCCGAGGCACTCGACGCGGCCCGCCGACTCGCCGACGCCGTCCGGCGGGAGCGCTCCGCCACCACCGCCGTCGTCACCGACCCGGGCGAGCAGCGCCAGCTCTGGGGCGTGCGCGAGGCCGGCGCCGGAATCGTCACCCGGCTGCCCGGAGGCGGCGAGGCCTGGCCAGGCTGGGAGGACTCGGCCGTCCCGCCGGAGCGGCTCGGCGACTACCTGCGCGACCTGCGGGCGCTGCTGCGCCGGCACCACCTGCGCGGCGTCCCGTACGGGCACTTCGGCGAGGGCTGCGTCCACCTGCGGATCGACTTCCCGCTCACCACGCCGCACGGGCCGGCGGTGTTCCGGGAGTTCCTGGAGCAGGCCGCCGACCTCGCGGTCTCGTACGGCGGCTCGCTCTCCGGGGAGCACGGCGACGGGCAGGCCCGCGCCGAACTGCTGCCCCGGATGTACCGGCCCGAGATCATCGCGCTCTTCGGCGAGTTCAAACGGATCTGGGACGGCGGCAACCTGTTCAACCCGGGCGCCCTGGTGGATCCCCGCCCGCTCGACGCCGACCTGCGCCTGAGCGGACCGGTGCGCCTGCTGCCGCTCGCCCTCCCGTACGAGCAGGACGACGGCAGCCTGGCCAAGGCCGTGCACCGCTGCGTCGGGGTGGCCAAGTGCGTGGACCCCGACACCGGCGTGATGTGCCCGAGCTACATGGCCACCGGCGAGGAGCGCCACTCCACCCGCGGCCGGGCCCGGCTGCTCGCCGAGATGCTGCGGGGCGGGGCGGGAGCGATCCCCGACGGCTGGCGCTCGACGGAGGTCCGGGAGGCGCTGGACCTCTGCCTCGGCTGCAAGGGCTGCGCCGGCGACTGCCCGGTCCACGTCGACATGGCGACCTACCGCACCGAGTTCCTGTACCAGCACTACCGGCGCCGGCCCAGGCCCCGGCCGCACTACTCGATGGGGTGGCTGCCGCTCTGGCTGCGGGCCGTCGCGCTCGCCCCCGGCGCGGCCAACCTGCTCGCCCGCTCGCCCGCCGCGGGCCCGCTGAAGCGCCTCGGCGGGGTGGACCGGCGGCGGGTGATCCCGGTCTTCCCGCCCGAGACCTTCACCCGCTGGTACCGACGCCACCGCGCCGCGCGGCCGGCCCCGGCGGACGCCCGGCCCGTCCTGCTCTGGCCGGACACCTTCTCCGACCACCTCCAGCCGAACGTGCTGCGCGCCGCCGTCGAGGTGCTGACGCACCTGGGCTTCGACGTCCGGCTGCCCGCCGGCCCGGTCTGCTGCGGGCTCACCTGGTACTCCACCGGCCAGCTCGGCACCGCCCGGCGGGTGATGCGGCGCAGCCTGCGGGCGCTCGCCGCCACCGGCCTGCCCGCCGACACGCCGGTGGTCGGCATGGACCCGAGCTGCACCGCCACCCTGCGCGAGGACCTTCCCCGGCTGCTGGGCGACGACGGCCGGCCGCTCGCCGCACGAACGCGCACCTTCGCCGAGTTCATCGACCAGTACGCGCCCGACGCCCCGCTCCCCCGCCTCCCGTTCGACGCCGTCACCCAGACCCACTGCCACCAGCACGCCGTCCTCGGCACCGCCGCGGACCGCCGGGTGGAGGCCCGGACGGGTCTGCGCAACCGCGTGCTCGACTCCGGCTGCTGCGGCCTGGCCGGCAACTTCGGCTTCGAGCAGGGCCACTTCGAGGTGTCCGAGGCGATCGCCGAACGCGTTCTGCTGCCCGAGGTGCGCGCGGCGGACCAGGACACCGTGATCCTGGCCGACGGCTTCAGCTGCCGCACCCAGATCGCCCACCTCGCCGAGGGCCGCCGGGCCCTGCACCTGGCCGAACTGATGCAGCGGGCCCTGCGCGAGGAGACCTGACGGCCCGGCGGTCGCAGGCCGGCTTCCGTCGCCGGCCGGTACCGTCGAAGGTCTTCTCCTGGTGGAACCATGGGAGTTGAATGGCCGTCACGACGACGGGCGAGATCCTGCTCCGATCTGCAGGGGGTTGCGGGGATGCTGGTGGAGGCTTTCACGGCGCTGGCGGCGGCCGGCGGGGCGGGGATCGTCCAGGCCGCCGGGACGGACGTGTGGACGGCCGTCCGGGAGCGGGCGGCCCGTCTGCTGGGGCGGGGCCGGCCGGAGGTCGAACAGGCCGCGCTGGAACGCCTCGACCGGACCGGGCAGGCGCTGGAGTCGGCCGCTCCCGAGGAGCGGCAGGGCGTCGCCGGCCGGCACGCGGCTGCCTGGCAGACCAGGCTGGAGGACTTCCTGGACGGGCTGGACCCGATCGAGCGGGCGGCGGCCGGCGCACAGCTCCGGGCCCTGATCGACCTGGCCGCGACCACCGCCGCGCCCGACCGCGTCCAGGTACGGGCGGCGGACAGCGGGGTGACCGTCGGCGGGGCCGTCACCAACCACGGCGGCGCCATCGGCCGCGACTTCGCCGGCCCGGTCACCATCGGCGTCCCCGACCGCCCTACCCCGCCGGGAGCGGCTCCGCGCTGACCGCTCCCGGGGCAGTTCCCGGCCCCGCCGCCCCGCAGGGCGGCGTGTCCAGCCGGCGCGATCTCGTCAACTCGGGCGGCGTGGTGGCGGCGCGCATCCGCGACGTCCACCTGCACGGCCCGCACGCCGTCGCCGTACCCGTCGACGGCCGGCCGGTCCAGATCGGTACCGTCCCGATGCTCGCCGACTGCTTCCGCCACCGGGCGGCCGTCGACGGTGCGCTCGCCCTCCCCGGTGCCGCCGGCCGCGCCGGTGCGGCCGGCACCCTCCCGTCGGTGGTGCTCAGCGGCCCGGCCGGCACCGGAAAGACCCAGGCCGCCGCCCACCACGTCCAACTGGCGCTTCGCACAGCGGCGGTGGACGTGGTGGTGTGGGCGGACGCGGTCAGCGGCGCGTCGATCCGGCACGCCTACGCCTCGGCCGCACAGCGGCTCGGCCTCGGAGCCGGGGCCGGGGCGGAGGAGCTTCTGCTCGCCTGGCTGAACACCACCGACCGACGCTGGCTGATCGTCCTCGACGGCCTGGCGCACCCCGCCGACCTGCTCGGCCTCTGGCCCGCCCCGAGCGCCACCGGCCGGCTCCTGGTCACCACCCGCCGGGCCGACCAGGGCCTGCGGACCAGCCGGCGCCGGCTGGTCCGGGTCGCGCCCTTCACACCCGAGGAGGCGGCCGGCTACCTGGCCGACCGGCTGGCCGTGCACGACCTGGCCCTGCCCGCCCGGGAGCTGTCCGAGCTCGCGGCCCGCGTCGGGCCGCTCCCCGCCGACCTGGCGGAGGCGGCCGCCCGGATCCTCGCCGGCCCCGACGCCGGGGCCGGGATCCACCCGCGCCGGGGCGCCCCGCTCCCCGGCGCGGGTGGATCCCGGTTCAGCGACTGCGCACTGTGCCGGCTCCCGTTCGAGAGCGCCGCGGTCACCCTCGTCCACGCTCCCGAGGACGCGCTCTGGGCCCGCTGGGCCGAAGCCGTCCTGCGCCGGGCGGGCCTGACCGTCCTCCCGGAGTCGGCCGACCGGACGGTCACCCTGCTCTCTCCCGCCCTGCTACGCGATCGCGCCGTCCGGGCCGGGACGGAGGACCCGCCCGGAGCCCGGCCCGAGGCCCCGCCGGCCGACGGCCCGGCCGTCACCGTCCGCATCGAGCCGGTACCCGTCGACGGCCCGGTGGTGGACCTCGTCGGGCTCGACCCCGGCCAGGCCGCCGCGGCCCTGCTCGCCGCGCTGGGCGGCGGCCAACAGGTTCCCGACCTGACCGGCCTGCGCCACCCCGGCTCCGTCCCGACGCACTTCAAGGTGCCGCCACGCCACCCGTCCTTCACCGGCCGCCGGGCGGTGCTGGAGCATCTGCACCACCGGCTCGGCGCGGGCGTGGCCGCCGTCCTGCCGACCTCGCAGACCCTCTACGGGCTGGGCGGCATCGGGAAGACCCAGCTCGCCCTGGAGTACGCGCACCGGTACCGGGCCGAGTACGACCTGATCTGGTGGATCGACGCCGAGCAGACCGAGTCGGTGGCCCTCGCGCTGGCCGGCCTGGCCAGGCGGCTCGGGCTGCCGGTCGGCGACTCGGTCGCGGAGGCCGCCGAGGCGGCCCGCGAGGCGTTGGGCCGCGGCACTCCGACCACGCGGTGGCTGCTGGTCTTCGACAACGCCGATGAGCCGGCCGACCTCCGTCCCTACTTCCCCGACGGGCCGGGCCGGATCCTGGTCACCTCACGCAACCTCGGCTGGACCAGGGCCGCCGACGCCCTGGAGGTCGATGTCTTCACCCGCCGGGAGAGCGCCGAGCACCTGCGTCGCCGGGTGCGCGGGCTCACCACCGGTGACGCGGACGCGGTGGCCGAGGCGCTCGGCGACCTGCCGCTGGCCGTCGAGGTCGCCGCCGCCTGGCTGGACGCGACCGCGATGCCCGTGCCCGCGTACCTCGCCCAGCTCCGGCACGCACTCTCCGCCGAGGGCGCCTTCGACTACCCGCGCTCGGTGGCTGCCACCTGGGGCGTCTCGATCAGCCGGCTGCGCGTGCAGTCCCCGGCCGCCGCAAGGCTGTTGCAGCTCTGCGCCTACTTCGCGCCCGAGCCGATCTCCACCGGCCTGCTCTACGGCGACCGGATGGTCGAGGCCCTCGGCGAGGCCGATCCGGCGGTGACCGACGCCTTCGCCGTCGCCGCCGCCGTCCGGGCCCTCGGCCGCTACTCCCTCGCCCGGGTGGACGCCGAGGCCGGCGGGCTCCAACTGCACCGGCTGGTCCAGGCGGTGGTGCGGGACGAGCTCGGCACGCCACTCGACCGGGCCCTCGCCAAGCACACCGTGCACCGGATCCTCACCGGCGCCCGGCCACTCGTCGGTGAGACCGACGACCCGGCCAACTGGCCCGCCTTCGAGGAGATCTGGCCACATCTGGAACCGTCCGAGGCACCGCTATGCGACGAGCCGGAGACCAGGGTGCTGCTGATCGACCGGGTCCGCTACCTCTGGAAACGTGGCGAGCTGAACCAGGCGCTGGCCGTCGGGCGCTCGCTCGACGCCCTCTGGGTCGAGCAACTCGGCTCGGACGACGAACAGACCCTGCTGCTGCGCTTCCAGACCGCCAACGTGCTGCGCGCCCAGGGCAAGCACGCCGCCGCACTCGCCCTGGACGAGTTCACACTGGCCCGCCAGCGGGCACTGCTCGGCGAGCACCACCCGCACACCCTGCTGACCGCCGGCTCGCTCGCCGCCGACTGCCGGGCCCTCGGCCGGTTCCGGGAGGCGCTCGACCTGGACCGGCGGACCCTCGACCAGGTCCGAGCACTGTTCGGCGACGAGCACCCGCGCACCCTCGCCATGGCGAACAACCTGGCGATCGACCACCGGCTGGCCGGCGACAGCGCGGCCGCCCGCGACCTGGACCGGGAGAACCTGGAGCGACGCACCGCGGTCCTCGGCCCGCGGCACCCCTACACCCTCTCCACCAAGACCTGCCTCGCTCGGGACCTGCGCGAACTCGGCGACCACGAAGGCGCGATCGAGCTCCTCGGGGAGGTGATGGCCGACCTCGACGGTGTCCTCGGCCCCGATCTGCCCGAGCACCTGCGCAACGCGACCCTGCTGGGCGCCGCACTTCGCCGCGCCGGCCGGCTCACCGAGGCCAGCCGGATCACCGCTGAGACCTTCGAACGCTACCGGGACCGGTACGGTCTCGAGACACCCGACGCGCTGGTCTGCGCGCTCAGCCGGGCCGCCGACCACAGCGCCGCCGGCGACCAGACGGCCGCCCACGAGCTGACCGTCCGCGTCCACGGCGCGTACCGGCGGATGTTCGACGACGAGCACCCGTTCACCCTCGCCTGCACCAACAACCTCGGCGTCTACCTGCGCCGCGCCGCCGACTCCCGCTCGGCGGTCCGGCACGGCCGCGCGACGGCGGACGCCCTGCACCGGGCGGTCGGACCGGCGCACCCCTTCACTCTGGCCGCGACCGCCAACCTCGCCAACGCGCTGGCCGACGAGGGCGGTTGGGACGAGGCCGAACAACTGCACCGCCGCGCCCTGGTCGGCCTGACCGGCCGCTACGGGCCGGACCACCCGGACGCCCTCGCCGGCAGGGCCGACCTGGCGCTCACCCTGATGCGGAGCGGGGGCGACCCGGCGGCCCCGGAGCGGCACCGCCGGGCGGTCGCCGACCTCGCCCGGCGCCTCGGCGAGGAGCATCCGGACACCCGCGCGGCACGCGCGCTGCGCCCCATCGACCGTGAACTGGAGACCCAGCCGACCTGACCGGCCCCGCCCCCGGCCACCGCCCCGACCTCCACCCCATGACCCGGACTCCGACCAGCTCCTACCCGGCCTGCGGCTGCTGCACCTCCGTCGATCGCGGCGGATCCTCCGCGCAGACCGCCGAGACGAACTCCGCCAGCCGGGCCTGCGGCAGCCCGCGCGCGATGTCCGCCTCGCTGATCATCCCGACGATCTGGTGCTCCGGGTGGCTGATCACCGGCAGCCGGCGCACCCGGTACTGCTCCATCATCCGCAGCACCTGTTCGGCGTCCTCGTCCGCCTCGACCGTCATCGGGCGGCCCTGGGCGAGTTCGCCCGCCGTCACCTGCGCGGGGTCGCGGCCCTCGGCGACGCACTTCAGCACGATGTCGCGGTCGGTCACGATGCCCAGCAGCTTCTGCCTCTCACCGCAGATGGGCAGCGCCCCGACGTCGCGTTCCCTCATGATCCGGGCGGCGGCGGCGAGGGTCTCGTGCTCACGGACGCACTCCGCACCCGGGTGCATGATGTCGCTGGCTTTGGTCATGATCGGCCTCCTGACGTGCCTGCCACTCCCGTTACTCCATCGTGGGCCGGGCCCGGGGGCGCCGCCACCGGGCCCGGCACGTCGCGCTCGGACCCGTTCGTCACCCGGTCGGCCTCCTCGGCCGCTGCCCGGTCGGCGCCGTCCGGCCCGTCGAGCGGTGAGTGCTCCAGCAGCTCCTCCAGCGGCGGCAGTTCGAGCTGCTCCACCTCCGGACCACGCGGCGGCCCGACCGGCGACTCCCCCGACGCCTCCTCGCCGCCCGTGCCCGCCGTCTTGCGGTTGACCTCCACCGCGCTGTCCAGGAACCGCAGCAGCTCCACCGGGAACGGCAGCACCAGGGTCGAGTTCTTCTCCGCCGCCACCTCGACGACGGTCTGCAGCAACCTCAGTTGGAGTGCCGCCGGAGTCGCGCTCATCACCGCCGCCGCCTCCGACAGCCGCGCCGAGGCCTGGTACTCGCCGTCCGCCGTGATGATCCGCGCGCGGCGCTCCCGCTCGGCCTCCGCCTGCCGGGACATCGAGCGCTTCATCGACTCCGGCAGGGCGACGTCCTTGATCTCGACCCGGTCGATCTCGATGCCCCAGCCCAGCGCCGGGCTGTCGATCATCAGCTCCAGGCCCTGGTTGATCGGCTCGCGGTTGGCCAGCAGGTCGTCCAGCTCGCTCTTGCCGATGATCGACCGCAGCGAGGTCTGGGCGACCTGCGAGATCGCGAAGTTGTAGTCCTGGACGTTGACGGTCGCCTTCACCGGGTCCTCCACCCGGTAGTACACGACCGCGTCCACCCGGACGGTCACATTGTCGCGGGTGATGCCCTCCTGGGCGGGGATCGGCATCGTGACGATCTGGACGTTCACCTTGCGCAGCCGGTCCGCCACCGGTACCAGCCGCACCAGCCCCGGCGCCCGGACCTCCTCCCGCACCCGGCCGAAGCGGAACACCACGCCCCGCTGGAACTGCTGCACCACCCGGACGCTCAGCCCGGCCCACACCGCCACCAGCACGACGGCCGCCAGCACCGCATCGAATATCAGCATCGCGGTCTCCTCGCGCGCGCACCACCGCCCCGGCGGTCGCCGCCCCGGCCCTGCCGGGGGCCGCCGGAGCAGCCGATTCCACGCTACGCCTGCGGGGGCGCCACCGGAACGGCCGCCTGCCCGCGGCCGCCGGCCCTAGGATCGTCCTCATGTCCCAGCCTGCCGACGAAGGCCCGGCCACCGACCCCGCGGACCCGCACCACCCGGCCGGGGCCGCCGCCCGCGCGGACGGCATCGCCGCGCTGGACCGCGTCGTCACCGGTTGCCGCGCCTGCCCCCGCCTGGTCGCCTGGCGTGAGGAGACCGCCCGCACCAAGCGCCGCGCCTACCTGGACTGGGACTACTGGGGCCGCCCGATCCCCGGTTTCGGCCCAGCGGACGCGCCGCTCGTCCTGGTCGGCCTCGCCCCCGCCGCACACGGCGGCAACCGGACCGGCCGGATCTTCACCGGCGACCCGTCCGGCGATCTGCTCTACGCCGCGCTGTACGAGCTCGGGCTGGCCAATCGCGCCGAGTCCGTCCGGCACGGGGACGGCCTGCGCCTGCACGGCGTCCGGATCACCGATCCGGTGCGCTGCGCGCCGCCCGACAACAAGCCGACCACCGCCGAACGGGACACCTGCCGCCCGTGGATCACCCGGGAGCTGGAGCTGCTGCGGCCGACCGTACGGACCGTCGTCGCGCTCGGCGGGTTCGCCTGGCAGGCGCTGCTCCCGGCGGTGGCGGCCGCCGGCTGGCAGGTGCCCCGGCCCCGGCCGGCCTTCGGCCACGGCGCCCACGTCATCCTGCCGGCCGCCGACGGCGGACCGCCGCTGGAGCTGTACGGGTGCTACCACGTCAGCCCGCGCAACACGAACACCGGCCGGCTGAGCACCGTCATGCTGCGCGGACTGCTCCGCACAGCCGCCCGCTCGGCCGGCCTGGACCCGCACCCGGAGCGGCCGGCCCCCGTCGGCTGAACACGGGCCGAGCACCGGCCGGGGCCGGCCGAGAAACGGCCGGGCGGGGTCGAGCGCCGGCCAGGGACGTGGCTGCGGTGCCCGCACTCCCCTGGTACCGGTCCCGCCTCCGGCCCGCACCCCGCCGAGGAGCTGACCCCGCCGTGCTCGCGGCTCAGCCGGCCAGCACCTCGGTCAGCAGCCCGCCGACCAGCCGGACGCCGTCCTCGGTGAGGATCGACTCGGCGTGGAACTGCAGCGAGGCGAAGTGCGGCCCGCGCAGCGCGTGCACCTCGCCGGTCTCCGTGTCCCGGCTCACCTCCACCAGGCCCACCCCCTCGCACTCCACCTTGGCCTCGACGCTGCGGGCGGCGAAGGTGTTGTAGAAGCCCACCCGCTCCCGGGCGCCGAAGAGGTCGATCTCCCGCTGCACACCCTGGTTGGGCGCCTCCCGGCGCACCAACGGGAGGCCGAGCCGCAGACCGAGCACCTGGTGGCTGAGGCAGACCGCGAAGAACGGTCGCCGCTCCTGGAGCAGCACGTCGATGGTCGACCGCAGCCGCGCGATCTTGGGGTGCCCAGTCTCGCGCGGGTCGCCCGGTCCGGGGCCCATGACGACGAGGTCGTACCCGTCCGGCGGGTGCGGCTCGTTGAACCGACGGACCGTCACCGAAAGCCCGAGCGCCCGGAGTTGGTGGTCGATCATCGCCGTGAAGGTGTCCTCCGCGTCCACCACCAGCACCCGGCGCCCGGTCAGGAGCGGCTCCGGCCGGGCCCGCGCCGCGGCCGGAGCCAGCCAGAAGCCGGCGATCGTCGCATTGCGCCGCTCCAAGGCGGCCAGGACGTCCGGGTGCCCGGCGAACCGGACCGGACCGTCCGCGGGCGGGACCCCGGGAACGGCGGCCCGAGCGGCGGGGGCGGTGCCACGGCCCGCCGGACCGTCCGCCCGCAGGGCCGCGAGCAGCCCGGCCGCCTTCGCGCTGGTCTCGGCCACCTCCTGGTCGGGATCGGAGTGGCGCACCAGCGTGGCGCCCACCCCGATCCGCACCCGGCCCGCGGCGTCGATGTCGGCGGTCCGGATCAGGATCGACGAGTCCAGGGCGGCGCCGCCGTGCTCGTCGCGCCCGATCAGGGCGACCACGCCGCTGTAGTAGCCACGGCCCTGCGGCTCGTACCGGCGGATCACCCGGCAGGCGCTCTCCAGCGGGCTGCCGGTGACGGTCGGCGCGAACATCGTCTCGCGCAGGATCTCGCGCGGGTCACGTGTGCTGCGCCCCTCGATGACGTACTCGGTGTGGGCGAGCCGGGCCATCTCCTTGAGGTGCGGGCCCACCACCCGGCCGCCCGTGTCGCAGATCCGGGCCATCATCTTGAGTTCCTCGTCGACGACCATGTACAGCTCGTCGGCCTCCTTGCGGTCGGCGAGGAAGTCCATCACCTGCGGCAGTGTGGGGCCCGCGGGCGGGTACCGGTAGGTGCCGCTGATCGGGTTCATCACCGCGTTGCCGCCGGACAGGCTGAGGTGCCGCTCGGGGGTGGCACCGACGAAGGTGCGCGCCCCGGTGTGGACGATGAAGGTCCAGTAGGCGCCCGACTCCCCCCGGACCAGCCGCCGGAAGAACGACAGCGCGCTGTGCGTCGTGTAACCGGTGATGTCGGCGAGGAACGAGCGCTTGATGACGAAGTTCGCCCCCTCGCCCTGGCCGATCTCGTCCGCGACGACCCTGCGCACCGTGTCGGCGTAGGCCTCGTCGGCCACGTCGAAGTGGCCGCCGGCCAGCGTGATCGGCACGTCCGGGAGCCGCCGCAGCACCTCGGCCAGCGGCAGGACGCCCTGATCGGTGACGGTCATCGCGATCAGCGGCTCGCCGTCGTCGGCGCAGGCGAAGCCGCGCTCGGTGATCTGCCGGTAGGGGACGACCGCCAGCACCTCGTGCCGCGCCCCGCCGGTGGGCGCGGGCCCCTCGGGTACGGGGAGGTCGGCCAGCGTACCCGGCGTCGACACCGTGCCTACCAGCACGTCCAGCGCGTCCGGCCCGGTCGACTCCGGGCGGTGGATGAGGGCGAAGGCGGGCGGCAGCGGCGCCAGGACGCGGTCGAGCAGGTCCACGGCGAACGCCGGCGGCGCCCCGGCCCCGGTCATACGCCGGCCTCCCGGACGCCGCCGGCCGCGACGGCGGACGGTCGGAGCCGGGCGAGGACCTCGTCGGCGGTGACGACCACGGCGCAGCGCTGCGCCGCGTAGTCGAGGGCCAGCCGGTGGTACTCCTCGGAGAAGTCGGCGGTCGCGTCGGCGACCAGGAACGGCTGGATGTCGTTGGTGAACGCCTCGACCGCGCTCATCAGCACGCCGACGTGGGCGTAGACGCCACAGATGACGAGCTGGTCGCGGCCGCGCTCGCGCATCCGCTCCAGCAGGTCGGAGCGGAAGAACGCGCTGTAGCGCCACTTGGTGAACACCCAGTCGTCCGGCGCCGGTTCGAGCGGCTCGACGACCTGCCGGTCGACCGGGTCGACCCGCATGCCCGGTCCCCAGAAGTCCTTGAGCAGGCCGCGCTGCTCCTCGGTCATGCCGCCGGGCTGCGCGGTGTAGGCCACCGGGATGCCCAGCGCGGCGCTGCGCTCGCGCAACCTGGCTGCGTTGCCCACGAGTTGGTCACGGACGGCCTCGGGGAACGGCCGCAGGAAGTAGCGCTGCATGTCGTGCACGAGCAGCACCGCCCGGGCCGGGTCCACGGTCCACCGGGCGGTGTTGCGGGGCAGGTCGGCCGCGGTCGGCATCGGGTACGGCGCGATGGGGGGTATGCCCGCCATGGCCTTCCTCTCCTGGATCGGATCGCTGGTGGGGAGCCGGGAGTTCCGGCGCAGTCGGACGTGCCGGCGTGGTGGGACGCTCCGGCGCTGCCGCCGTACGTGGTCTCGGCCGGGGTCAGGCCTGGACGCCGGCCGCGCCCACCGGGGTCGACCGGCCGGTCAGCCACCAGGCCGACACCACGGACAGGGCCTGGCCCGGGTTGAGTCGCGGGTCGCAGAAGCTGGTGTACTTGGCCCCGACCTCGTCGAGCCAGGCTTCGCTCTGGACGCATTCGGTCACGTCGTCGGGGGTGGTCTCCAGGTGGAGCCCGCCCGGCGTTCCACCGGCGTTGCGGACCGCGTGCTGGAACTCCCTGACCTCACGCGAAATCGCCTGTACGAAGCGGGTCTTGAGCCCGTCCGGAGTGCTGACGGTGTTGCCGTGCATCGGGTCGGTGAGCCAGATCACCGGGTGCCCCGCGCCGCGGACGGCCGCGACGAGGGCGAGCAGCCGCTCGGCCACCGCCTCGACGCCCATCCGGGCGATCAGCGTGAGCCGGCCCGGCTCACGCCGGGGGTCGAGCCGTTCGCACAGGGCCAGCAGTTCGTCGACCACCATCGTCGGGCCGACCTTGCAGGCCACCGGGTTGATCACCTCGGCGAGCAGTGCGACATGGGCTCCGTCGATCTGCCTGGTCCGCTCGCCGATCCAGGGCCAGTGCGTGGAGGCGAGGAGCAGCCGCCCCTCGTCGTCCCGGCGCAGCATGGGGACTTCGTAGTCGAGCAGCAGCGCCTCGTGGCTCGTCCAGACGGGCGTACCGACGGAGAGCGGACCGCCGCGGCTGCGCCACCCCAGGTATCCCATGACGTCGTGGGCGGCCTGATAGCCAGTCAGAAGTCTCAACGGGTCGGGACGACGCAGCTCGGGGTCGGGCTCCGGGCTGTTGACCATGTGTCCGCGATAGACCGGCAGTTCGACGTTCCCGACCCGCTCGGTGGGGTTGGAGCGGGGCTTGGCGAACTGTCCGGCCATCCGGCCGGCGCGCACCACCGGCTTGCAGGTGTCCAGTTGGAGCGCTCCCGCGAGCAGGTCGAGCACAGCGACCTTGCGCGCCACGTAGCCGGGGGTGCATTCGGCCGGGTCCTCGGCGCAGTCGCCCGCCTGCACGACGTGGGCCTCGCCCGCGGCGACCCGGGCCAGCAGCGCGCGCAGCGTGCGGACGTCCTCCGCGTCGACGAGCGCGGGCCGGGTCGCCAGTTCCCTCCTCACCTGTCGGACCAGCGCAGCGTCTTCCCAGGGCGGCTGCTGCAACGCGCTTTCCAGTCGGATATCGAGCAGAGTACCTTCCACCGATTTCTCCAAATCGCGAACGGGCGATGGGCGCAGTCGCCCCACGGCCGAGCAGGCGGGCATTTCGCGCAACTGTCAACGGAGCCGGAAATCGAATCCACACGGACCGGGGCCGCAGTCGCCGCAGGGGCGGCGCGGCCGTGGATCTCCTCGCTCACCCCGCGTGAACATCGATGAAACACGAGAGAGCCGCGGGCGGAGAAGGCGAACTGAACCGCTGTACCGAATCGATTGGCACCGAACCGTCCGCGACCCCCGCAACCCCCTGAATCATGTAACAGAACGGTGGGGCCGCCAACGTTCGTCGCCGCACTTCGTCAGGTGACCGGCAGTTCGTCAGGTGACCGGTACTCCGTCAGGTGGCGAGTAGTCCGTCAGGTTGTCGCGGGCTCGTAGCACCGCCGTCCGCGCACGGGGCCATCGGAGCAGTCGGGGGAACCGTCCGAGCGATCTGAGTCATCGTCATATTCCTTGGTGAGTACGGGTAGAGGCGAACCTCGCGACCCCCTCGGCGATGGCCTGCGAGACTTCAGCCATGGACAACGATCTCCTTTCCGGCAAAGTCGCCCTCATCACCGGCGCGAGCAGCGGCATCGGCGCGGCAGCGGCCCGGGTCTTCGCCCGGGAGGGCGCCGCCGTGGTCCTCACCGCCCGCCGGGAGGAGCGCCTGGCCGCCCTGACCGCCGAGCTGCGGGACAAGGGCGCCCGCGCCGCGTACGTGGTGGGCGACGTCACCGTCGCCCGGGACGCCGCCGCGGCGGTGGACTTCACCGTGGGCGAGTACGGGCGGCTCGACGCGGCCTTCAACAACGCGGGGATCGGCGGCGACCGCACGCCGCTGCACCTGATGGCGGACGACGTCTACGACACCGTCATGGACACCAATGTGCGCGGCGTCTTCAACTGCCTGCGGTACGAGATAGCGGCGATGCTGGAACACGGCGGGGGCAGCATCGTCAACAACAGCAGTGTGGCCGGCCTGGTGGCGATCCCCGCCGCCGCTCCCTACATCGCCTCCAAGCACGCGGTCATCGGCTTCACCAGGGCCGCCGCCGACGAGTACGCCAAGCAGGGCATCCGCGTGAACGCGGTCGCCCCCGGAACCACCCGCAGCGAGATCACGGCCGACTGGTTCGGCCGCAACCCCGGCCTGGAGGATCTGGCCAACTCGCTGACGCCACAAGGGCGTACGGCGGCTCCGGAGGAGATCGCGGAGGCGGCGGCCTGGCTGCTGAGCGACCGCTGCCCGTTCCTGACCGGCACGGTCCTGCCGGTGGACGGCGGCTTCACCAATCAGTGATCCGACCGGTGACCCGATCGGCGACGCAGTCGGCGACCCGGCCGGTGACCCGACCAGTGATCAGCCAGTGCTCAGCCGGTGATCAGCGAGTGCTCCGCCGGTGCTCGGCCGGTGAGCCGCCCATCGGGGGCCGTCGCCCCCCGGTCACCGCCGCGCGCCGGTGAACTCGACCCGGAAGGCCTGCTCCCCGTCCTGCGTGCCGGTGACCCGGACGGTGCGCAGCGCGGGGTGACCACCCGGCACGTACTCGGCCTCGATCCAGCACGGCCGGTCGAGCTCGACGTAGCGCCGGTAGCCGGTGGCGACACCGGTGGGCAGGAAGGGCGACCGGCCGTACAGGGCCTGGGCGGCCTGGGCCGCGGCCTCCAGGAGCGCCAACCCCGGTACGTGGTCCACGGGGTGGTCGAAGAGCAGATGGTTGGCCGGGTCGTTGCGCAGCAGCCAGCGGTGCGGCCGGTCACCCGGCGCGAGGGCCACGTCGGTGGAACGGAGCCGGCCCACGAGGCCGGCGGCTATCGGCTCCGGCAACGGCCAGGCACCCCAGCGGACCCCGAGGCCGTCGCCTCGGACCCGCCGGTAGGCCGCGGGCGAGATCCAGCCGAACTCGGAGTCCGCCCGGGCCACCGGGGCGCCGTCGCACCGGACCAGGATGCCCATCCGCAGGGCGCTGACGGCCCGTCGGCTCCGCTCGGCGGACGACACCGTGACCCGCACGTCCAGCGTCGCGGTCCGGCCACGCGGCAGCCGGAAGTCCGGATCGATCGTGAAGTCCAGGGTGCTCAGCACGGTTTGATGAGTCAGCGGGACGTCGTACTCGGCGTGCGCGACGACCAGACCGCTCTGCCGGATGGTCTGGGCGAGTATGCGCGGGTCGTACGGCAGGTCCACCTGCACGGCCGGCCATCTGACGTCCAGCCCGAACTCGTCGGCCCCCAGCCGCTCCCAGCCGGCGACCAGGATGGAGGTCTCACGTCGAAGATGTGCGTAGGCGCCGAGGAGAGTCGGCGAAGGAGTGGATGAACGCGGTGCGAGAGTGACGTCTTGCAAGGCCCCCCCTTAGTCTGACGGGTCGGCACAGCTCAGCGGACTGTGCTATTCAAGTACCGGCTCTCCGGTCGGTTTCGAGCCATGACGGGCAAGTCTAGTTCAAGTAATGGTAAAGAGAATGCAGTGGAGGCATAAAGTGTCAAGGCAGGAGCGCGCGATCCACACCCGCCGAGTGATCCTTGAGGCCGCGGCCGAGATGTTCAACGAGCTCGGGTACGACGCGACCACCATCGGCGGCCTCATCGAGCGCATCCAACTCACACGTGGCGGGCTGTACTTCCACTTCACCACCAAGGAGCAGCTGGCCCGTGGCGTGCTTGCCGAGGCGGTGACCATGGAGGGGCTGACCCCACAGACCTTCAAGCTGCAGGAATGGGTGGACCTCGCACTGCTCCTCGCCCACCGGCTGCCCCGGGAGCCGATGCTGAGCGCCGCGATCCGGCTGTCCGTCGACGTCAAGTCCCGCGGGCTGTTCGGCACCCGGTGGCCCGACTGGATCGAGGTGGGGCAGGGGCTGCTGACGGAGGCGAAGGAGCGCGGCGAGCTGCTCACGCACGTCGACCCGGCGGAGACCGCGCGGCTGTTCGTCGGGGCGTGGACCGGGGTCCAGCTGATCACCGAGACCCTGCCGGAGCGCACCCTGTCCCAGGAGATCTCGAACCTGTTCGCACTCGTCCTCCCCAACATCGCCAGCGCCGGCGTGCTGGCCAGGCTGGACTCCTCCCCCTACCGCGCGAAGCGCCTGCTGGAGGAGGCCGGGCGGCCCGAGGTGCCGTCACAACTCGGCTGAGGCCTCGGGAGAAGGCCCGACCTCCGGCACACCCCGCCCCCCGGAGCACCCGACCCCCGGAGCACCCAGGCACCCGCGCCCCGGCGACCGTGCCGGCCGGCCGGCACGGAATCGCGCCGCGACGCGTACGGCATCTCCGCAGCGAAACAGGGCAGCCAGCGCCCGCGCCGGCCTGTATAAAATAGAACAGGACAGCAGTCCTCTTTTGGGAGTTCGAGCCGGACGACACCGATGCGGGGCGGTGGTCCGTCCGGTCGGCTGGGGTGGCGGACCACAGGGGGATCAACCATGCGACACCTGCACCAACCTGTTCGCGCAAACAACGAGTCGGCCCCCGCGACGGCCCTGGACCCCGAACTCAGCGGCGAACTCTTCGGCTCGCTGCGGCGCAGCGGCCAGCGGCTCAAGGCGGAGCAGTACGTCCGCGGCCTGCTGGCACTGGAGGGCCGAAAGACCCTGCGCGGCATCGCGGCACAGTTCGAGGGCGCCGCGGCGCAGCAGAGCGTGCACCACTTCATCAGCGCGTCCCCCTGGGAGTGGATGCCGGTGCGGCACGCCCTCGCCCGCCGGGTGCAGCGGACGTTGGCGCCGCAGGCCTGGGTGATCAGGCCGATCCTGATACCCAAGGCCGGCTCCCACTCGGTCGGCATCGACCAGCAGCTGCTGCCCCTGGGGCGGACCGTCAACGGCCAGCGCGCGGTGGGGGCCTGGCTGGCCTCCGGGCACTGCGCCGTCCCCGTCGACTGGCAACTGCGGCTGTCCGCCCGGTGGCTGGCCGATCCACTGCGGCAGCGGGCGAGCGTTCCCGCCGACGCCGCGGTCGCCACCATCGAGGACTGCGTCCGGGCCGCGGTGGCCAACGTCCAGCAGATCGGCGGCGTACTGCGCGGGCCGGTCGTCGTGGACGTCGCGGAGGTGGACGCCGTGGCGGTCGCACGCTTCCTCGCGTCGATCGGGGTCGCCTTCGTGGTGCGGACCGGGCCGCAGACGCAGCTGTGGCTCGACCGGACCGAACTGCCCGGCTACAGCGGCCGGGAGCGCACGGCGGGCGAGCTCGCCGAGTCCCTCCCGCGGCTGCGCCGGCAGGTCAACCCGGGCGACGGCCCGACCACGGCGGTGGCGATCCCGGTGGTGACCTCACCGTCGCGCGGTGACCGCATGCTGCTGCTGGGCGAGTGGTGCCCGGCCGGGCGCCCGCGGCGGCGGCTCTGGCTCACCAACGCCGACGCCCCCTCCGTCCTCACCGCGCTGCGGCTCACCCGTCTGCCGCGGGTGGTCGTGCGGGACTTCACCGCGATCTCCGACAGCGTGGGGGTGCGGGACTTCGGCGGGCGGTCGTTCCCGGGCTGGCACCGCCACATCACACTGGCCTCGGTCGCCCATCTGATCGCCACCCTGGAGTCGCGGGGGCCCGCGGCACGCGACTGCCGGACCGACGGCTGACCCGACCGCCCCGAGTTCACAGGACTACTGTCCGGTAACGTGACACTCTCGCTCTCCGTGCCATGCCATCGGCCCCGTTCGCTCCTTACTGTCTGGGGCAGCGCGCAAGGACCTTCGCGACCGTCGCCGGCATCGGAACAGGAGTGTCTGTAGTGGAGTTCACCCTCACCAGACCTCCCCGCCGGCACACCGGCGGCGGTCCGCCGCACACCCCGGAATCGTCACAGGATGGGCGTCCGCTCAGCAGCCCGTCCCCCAGTCGCCCTGAACGACCAAGGCTCGGCCCGCCGGCCGCTCCGCCGCCGACGAGGAGGTCGGCGCCCGCGCCCTCCGGCGGCTGACCCCGACGCATGCGGTGCACGCCCCCGGCGACGGCTGACCGGGCCCCGGCCCCGTTCCCGTCGGGCCGGACTCCCTACCGGTCCGGCCCGACCGGCGAGCACGCATGCCGCGACCAACCCGGCGCAGCCGGCCCGGCCCCGTTCCCGCGCGCCCCGGCGCCCGCTCACCGCGCGAGCCCGAGCTCCGCCACCCCGTACGGCGCGTCCCCCCGAACACCACGACAACGGAGACGACTTGACCACTCAGACGTTGGCACAGCGGCGGCGCGTCACGGCTCCGGTCACCGACAACGACCGGTCGAAGCCCTACACCCGCCCCGCGAGCCCCGCCGGATTCCCATCGTCGGCCCCGACCGGCGCAGCCCCGAGCACCGCCGCCCCGCTGCGCCCCGCCACCCCGGGCAACCACGGCTCCGGCGACGGGCCGCCGTCCCCACCCGCACCCGGAGACGCCGCGGTGGCCACCGACGAGCCGGCCGTGGCCGCCGGATCGTCCGGTCCGGGCGCGGGGCAGTACGCCCGCGCACCGTTCCCGCCCGGCTCGCACGACGTCCTGCTCACCGAACTCTGCTCGGTCCTGTTCACCTCCCTGTCCCGCAGCGACCAGTGCAGAAAGGGCCTGCAGTACCTGCGCGGCCTGCTGGAGACCGAGGGACGCAAGTCGATCCGGAACATCGCGGCACTGCTCGGCGAGCCGGCGTCGGAGCAGAACCTGCACCACTTCATCTGCAGTTCCACCTGGGACTGGGTGCCCATCCGCCGAGCCCTGGCCCACCACCTGCTCGGCGCGGCCGCCCCGCAGGCGTGGGTGGTGCAGCCGATGATCATCCCCAAGACCGGCCGGCACTCGGTCGGCGTGGAGCGGCACTTCTTCCCCGCCCTGGGCCAGGTGCTGAACGCCCAGCACGCCATCGGCGTCTGGGCCGCCTCGGAGGAACTGAGCACCCCGGTCAACTGGCGTCTCCACCTTCCCGAGGTCTGGCTCAAGGACGATCTGCGGCGCAGTCAGGTCTCCATTCCGGACGAAGTCGGTGTGGAGACCCTGGGCGAGTGCATGATCGAGGCCTGCCTGGAGACCACGACGGGCTGGGGGCTGCCGGTCCGGCCCGTGGTGCTCGACATCGGCGAGCCTCAGGCCATGACGATCTTCGGGAAGCTCAGTGCCCACGGCGTGCCCCTGCTCGCCAGGGTGGGCGGCGACCTCCGGCTGGCCGTACTGGGCCCGGTCCTGCCCGGCGCCGGGAGCAGGCCGCTGCCCGCCCACCTCATCATGAGCCTGGCCAAGGACATGCGCCGGCCCGTCCCGGGCCGGCAGCACGGACCGCAGGGGGTGTTACGGGCCGGTCTGGCCGCCACCGTCCGCGTCGGCCTGGCGTCGACGACCGCGCCGGCCGCGGCGACCACGGCGGGCGCCGGGCAGGCCGGGGCGGGTGGAGAGCTGCTGCTGCTCGGCATCGGCGAGGAGGGCGGGCACTGGCCCGCGGAGCTGTGGCTGACCAACCTGACCGCCGTGTCGCCGGCCACCCTGGTCCGGCTCAGCCGGCTCACCGAGAAGGTCGACCGGGACTTCACGGAGATCGCGGACCGGGTGGGCATCCGGGACTTCACGGGACGGTCCTTCAACGGATGGCACCGTCACGTCACCCTGGCCTCGGCCGCCCATGCGGTCGTCGCGCTCGCCAACCGCCGCGAGCGGCCCGTCTGACCGACCGTCTGACCAGCCGTCTGAACGGCCGTCTGACCGGCCGGCCGGTACGCCGGGTCGGCCGACGGCAGCACGAGCGCGTCAGCAGCAGGACAGCGCGTCACAGGGCTGCGACGCCCTCCGGCCGCCGTCGTCGGCTCGGTCGGCGGCCGGCGGCCGGCCCCCCGGGGGCTCCGCGCAGCTGCCCTCCGGGACGATCCCCGCCCGTACCTCGGCCGCCGCGAGCTGCGGCAGCATCAGCCGCCAGAACGGCGTGACCGCCTGGCGCGAGTGCCAGTGGGGGTCGCGCCGCCCCAGCACCTCCAGACCCGCGATGACGGCCGTGATGGCGGCCACCGCGTCGTCGAGCACGATGTCGGCGGCCAGACTGCCCCGGGCCCTGGCGACGGTCAGCATCAGCTGGACCCAGTCCTGCCACTGCTGCCACAGGTTCGCGCCGCCCGGCCAGGTCGCGTCACTGCCGAGGCAGAATCCGGCCCGCAGCACCGCGTCGCCGGACAGCCGCTGGGCCAGCGTGTGCGAGGTGTCGACGAGGAGTTGGAGCGGTGCGGGGTGGCGCAGCGGAATGTTGCCGGTGATGTGCAGCAGGGTTTCCGCGGCAGCGGATTCGACCGCCTCCCCGAGTGCTCGCTTGTTCCCGAAGTGGAAGTGCAGCGCACCATGGCTGAGACCGGCCCGGACACAGATCTGCGTAATGGAGGATTCCGCGAATCCGGATCGGGTGAAGGTCTCTGCGGCAGAACGGATCAGTTCCTGCCGTGTGCGGACGGCACGATTCTGCTTGGCCATGGGAGCGCTCCGGAAATGTGGTGAGCGACGGGTGAAACGCACGGAGACATGCCGCAGGGCGACAATGGAGGCGCTGATTCCGGAAGCCGTCACACGGCCCGGCGGGATCATGCCCGACGGAACTCGCGCCGGGGTGAATCGCGCCCGGTCCCGATAGGCCTTGGATCGACACCCCGAGAAAGCTGCCGGGGCCGCCGCCCCCGGCCTGATCGACAATGCGCGCATTCGCATGCACCGGGTCGGATTCTATCACATCTGCAACTCTCCATGCACAGAACGTAATGACTCGGAGCGCGATCGGGCTCGAATTGCTCGCCCCTCAGTTCGAGCACGCCGGCGGCCGCCGGAATACCCGTGCCGACGGAATATTCCGGCCCGTGCCCGACCCCCGCCCGGCTCTCGACCAGCCCCGATCGGCCCCCGGCCGGCCCCGTCGCCGCATGCGGAGTCGCCCGGAGGGCCGACCCGACGAAGCGGGCCGGCCCTCCGGGCGACCGGGTGTGCGGGGTCCTGCTGCCGGTCCTGCCTCGTCAGGCGGCGTGCGGTCAGCGCCCGAGCCGGCGGATCTCGAAGAGCTTGTAGGTGACGTCCACCCCCGCCAGCTGCCGGTCGGCGCTGCCCAGCATCGTCAGCGAGCTGCCCGCCCCGGCGGCCAGTCCGGCGATCCGGTCGGCGTCGCCGAAGCTGTTGAAGGTGACCAGGGCCCGGCCGCCGGGCAGCAGCCGGTCGTGCACCTGGGCGAGGTAGCGGCCGAGGGCGCTGTAGCCGCGGTCGAAGATCGCCCACTCGACGTCCTGGGTGAACTCGAAGTCCTTCGGCGCCTCGAAGACGCTGCAGTTCCAGAAGACCGTGTCGAAGCGGGCCTCGGGGTCGAGCGCGTCGAACACGTCGCTGCGCAGCACCCGTACCCGGTCGGCGACTCCGTGCCGTTCGGCGTTGCGGGCGGCGCTGTCGACCGCGGTGTCGGTGATGTCGGTGGCGGTCACCCGCGCACAGCCGCGCAGGGCCGCCCAGACCGCGGTGACGCCGGCCCCGCAGCCGATCTCCAGGAAGCTGCCGCCCTGCGGGTAGGGGATCGCCCCGGTGTACCACTCGGTGCCGGTACCCTGCCGCGGCTCGTAGGTGCCAGGGATCAAGTCCCACTCCAGACCGAGGAGTTCGAACGTGGTGGGCTCGGTCTCCGCCGTGCCCAGCTGCTCGACGAGACGGCGTCCGAGGCCGTAGCGCTCCTCGAACTTCTCGGATGTCTGCTCCATGGTTCTCTTCTCCAGGTGTCGATGTCCGATGGGCGTGGTTCGTTCCTGCACCCGGGCCGGTCCGGCTCCCGGCCGGCCCGTCCCGGGTTGGGGGGGTGGCGCGGCGGCGGCCTACTCCCTCGGCCGGCGCCCCCTCCGCCGGCGCCCGCTGGGGTCCGCTCCGGCCGGTCGCGCCCGGCACGATCGGCCGGAGCGGTCCGGCCGAGGACTCACCAGCCGAGGCGCTCGCCGAGCAGCGACAGGTCGGCGGCGTACTTGGCGATGAACTCCGGCGACAGCTGCGGGATGTCCCGCGCCGGCCCGACCCCGGCGGCCCGGACGGCGGCCCGGAACCGGGCGGAGGGGATGACCGACCCGGGCACCGCGGCCTCCGGCTGCTTGAACCCGTGGACCAGCGGCAGCGCGGAGTGCTGCCGCTGCCCCTCGGGCAGGGCGCGCATCGCGGCCTCGAAGCGGACGAACCAGTCGTCGTAGTCGGCCACCCGCTCGATCCGGTGCCCGGCCTCGGAGAGCCAGTCCACGAAGCTGTCGAGCGAGATCCCGTCGTCGTTCGGGTTGACGAGGCTGAAGGTCCGGTAGCCCTCGGCGCCGTACCCGCCCAGGGCCACGACGGCGGCGGCGGTGAAGTCCACCGGCAGGCCGTCGTAGTGCGCCCGCCGCCGGTCGCCCCCGTCCTCGGTGCGGTAGAACGACTGCGGCGCGATGCCGGTGGCGATGACGCTGAGCAGCAGCCGGGTGAACTGGTCGGGGACGTTCAGCTGCCCGGCGTAGCGGCTGTGCGCGAGGATCATGTTCGACCGGAAGGTGGTGACCGGGAGTCCGCACTGGTCGTGCGCCTCGCGGAGCAGGACCTCACCGGCCCACTTGCTGGTCGCGTAGCCGCCGGCGTAGCCCTCGTCGGTCTGCTGGACGGGGATGGCGACCCGGACGTCGGAGTCCTCGTCCAGGGGCCGTCCCGCCCGGGAGGTGGCGACGGCCACGCTGGAGATGTAGGTGAAGGGCTTGATCCGGCCGGTGAGCCCCAGGCGGATCAGTTCAGCCGTCCCGACCACGTTGGCCTCGAACAGGTGCTCGTACGGGAGGACGTGGTTCACCAGCGCGCCGGCGTGGACGATCACGTCCACACCGTCGGAGAGCCGCTTCCAGGTCGTGTCGTCCAGGCCCAGCCGCGGCTCCGCGATGTCGCCCGCCAGGACCTCCAGATGTCCGTCGGCGAGCTCCCGGTAGCGGCGCACCAGTTCGTCGTCCCCGCTGACGAAGGCCTCGTCGAGGCGCTTGCGGGCCGCGTCCGCGTCCCGTCCGCGCACGACGCAGATCACCGTCCCGCCCACGGGGGCCAGCCGCTCCAGCCACTCCAGGCAGAGGAAGTGGCCGAGGTAGCCGCTCGCGCCGGTCAGCAGCACCGTCCGGGGCGCGCCGCTCGGCCCGGGGAGGGTTCGGGCCTCGGCGATCGTCCGGGTGTCGAGGAACTTGTCCAGGGTGAGGTCCTTGGCGTGGACCCTGGTGCCGTCCTCGCCGTGCACCGACGCGAAGGTCGTCCCGTTCAGGCCCGTCGCGCGCTTGGTCTCGATGTAGCCGGCCAGTTGCCGCAGGTCGTAGGCCGGGCTGATCACGGTGTCGACGGGGACCCGCACGCCGAAGATGTCGTGGAGCAGGTTGGAGAAGGAGACGGCGGTCAGGGAGTCCCCGCCGACGTCCCGGAAGTGCGCGGCGGGGCCGACCTCGACGGTGGAGCCCGCGAGCAGCGCCCGGGTGGCCCGCTGGACGGTCTCCAGCACCGGCCGGTCGGCGCCCGTGCGGCGCAGCTCAAGCAGTTCCCGGCTCTCCCGGGCGGCGATGTCGGCGTACAACTCCTCCAGTTGCCGGCCGTAGCGCTCCTGGAGCCGGGGCCGCAGCAGCTTGCGGTGGTCCGAGAGCAGGCCGTTCGCCTGGTCGAACGGCTCGGCCTCGATCAGGACGTCGCGCGGGATCTCGTAGGAGTTGAGGCCGGCTTCCCCGGCGATCTGCTGAAACGATTCGCTCAGGAGCTGGCGGAGGTTCTCCGGCTCGTCGCCGAACTGTTCGAGGGCGGCCGGCGTGGGCACCACCACGGCCAGCAGGTAGGACCGCTCGCTGTTGCCGTACACGAAGATCTGCCGGACCAGCGGGCTGGCCGCGAACTCGGCCTCCAGTCGCGCGGTGGCCACGAACTCGCCCTGGGACAGCTTCAGCACGCTCTTGCGGCGGTCCAGGATGGTGAACCGGTCCGGCCCGAGCTCCGCGACGATGTCGCCCGTCCGGTAGTAGCCGTCCTCGTCGATGATCTCCGCCGACAGCTCGGGCTGCTTGTAGTAGCCGGGGACGACGGCCTCGGACTTCAGCAGCAACTCCCCCCGCGGGTGCGGGGAGTCGGTCCGGTAGTAGCCGAGTTCGGGCACGTCGACCAGCTTGTAGTCGATCACCGGCGGCCGGAGCAGCCTGTCGTCGACCGAGACGGCGGCGGCCTCGGTGGAGCCGTAGATGATGGTCAACTCGAAGCCCAGCAGCGCCTCGACGAAGACCCGCAGCTCGGCGGAGAGCGGCGCGGAGCCGCAACTGGCCCAGGCGAGCCGGCCGCCCAGGAGCTTCTCCCGCAGCTCGGCCAGGACGTCCGCCTCGACCGCCTGCCGGTCGGCGCCGGCGAGCACCCGCCGGTCGAGCTCGCTCTGGTACTTCTGGTAGAGCATTTCGCAGACCCGTGGCACCAGCGACAGTTCGGTGGGCCGGACCATCGCGATGTCCTCGAAGAAGGTCGACATGTCACTGCTCGCCGTGAAGTAGCTGATCCCGCTGCGGGCGAGGGTGTTCTTCAGTGACGAGTGCCCGGCGACATGGCTCATCGGCATGTAGTTGATATTGATGGCGAGGAGGTCGGAGAACAGCTTCGACCAGGCGCCGCCCCACATCGCGCTCAACAGCCGGTCGGTGTACATCGCGCCCTTGGGCGTTCCGGTGCTTCCCGAGGTGTAGATGAGCATCGCCAGCGGGTCGTCGTCGTCCTCGGGTACGAACAGCGGCGCGTCGGGCAGCGCGGAGCCGCGGCCGACGACCTCCGCCAGGGTGTCGACGACCACGTCGCGGCCGGCCCGGGCCAGCCGTTCCCGGGCGGCGGTGAACTTCTCGAACTGGTCGCTGACTTCCGGGTGGTAGTCGAAGACCACCAGTCGCCGGGCCGAGGAGTTCGCCAGCAGGAGGTCGACGGCGACGTGCAGCCGCTCGATGCTCGCGGCCACGACGAAGGGCTCGGTCTCCTCGACGATCGAGGCGAGTTGCGGGAGCGGGGCGCTGGTCTGCAGCGGGACGCTGACCACGCCGAGGTAGTTGCAGGCCAGATCGACGACCGCGTAGTCGCCGCTGGCGAAGCCGAGCAGCGCGATCCGTTCGCCGGGCGTCAGCGGATGGTCCGGGTGGCGGTGCCATTCCGCGGCCACCGCGCGGACCCGCCCCCAGAGTTCGCTGTAACTGGTCGTCTCGTAGTGGCTCAGGAGGCGGAGCGAAACGCGGCCGGTGTCGGGTTCCCGCACGAACTCCTTCGCGCGTTCACCGATTGCGGGACGATCCGTGTGGCGCTGCATGACATTTGCTAACGTTTGCGCAAGCCGCATTCTGGGTCTCCGCATCGCATCGCTGGCAGACTGTTGTGGCTGGAATTCGAAGGACCGGTGCTCGTCGGCCTGCACGCCGACGACGGCACACTCTTCTCCCGGACGATCCGTCCGTCGCTCCGAGTTGGTGCCCCGATGCTAACCAGAGCCGAACCGGGTTCCTGAACAAACGAGCGACGATCTGTCAGGTCGGCCGTATGCCGGCCGCCGCACGGCGAGTTCTTCCGGATGCGTACAAAGTCCTTCGCCTGCGGTCTTGTTGCCGACCCGGCGTGGTGACGGGCGAAGCGGCGCGGGCTTCGGCGCCGCGGGCCGAGCGCATGCGACGCGGCCGAACGACGCCGTCCGGGCCCGTCCACCGGAGCCCGGGGGCCCGTAGTTGACACGCTTGCCGTGTTCGCCTTGCGAAGGTCTGGTTACTTAGGGCAGCATCAAGCTTATGCAATATAGCGCGCACACAATTATCGCGGACGCGGGTTGAGCGCGCTCAAGATCATTCTAATGGGAGGGACGTGCCCATGTCAGGCAGCTCGGCTCCGAGTGAACACCGGACGGGAGGCGACGCCTTGGCGGCATCCGAGGCAGCGCCCGAGACGGCAGCACCCGAGGTCCAGCAGGACCCCCTGCGCTGGTCGGCACGGTTATGGGTGTCGCTGCTGATCTTCAGCGGCGTGATCCTGCTCGACGGGCTCGACGTCTCGATGATCGTGGTGACGATCCCCGAGATCCAGAACGAGCTCGGGATGACGGCGGCCACCGCACAGTGGCTGGTCGGCGCCTACATCCTGGCGTTCGGCAGCTTCCTGCTGCTGGGCGGGCGAGTGGCCGACCTGTTCGGCCGACGGCGGGTGCTGGTCATCGCCATGGCCGCGTTCGCGGTCGTCTCGCTGTTCGGCGCGCTCGCCGACAGCTCGGTCCTGCTGATCGTCTCCCGCTTCGTCAAGGGCATGGCGGCCGGCTTCGCCGCCCCGGCCGCGATGTCGTTGCTGACCACGACGTTCGCCGAAGGACCCCAGCGCAACAAGGCGTTCGGCATCTTCAACGTCTTCGAGGCGTCCGGCTACTCCTCCGGCCTACTGGTCGGTGGCATGCTCGCCGCCCTGAACTGGCGGTCCATCTTCATCCTGCCGATCCCGCTCTCCATCCTGCTGCTGATCGGCGCCCTGCGCTTCCTGCCGCCGGACCCGCCGCGCACCGAGCGGCCGCGACTCGACATCGGCGGCGCCGCCACCCTGTTGCCCGGCACCCTGCTCCTGGTCTTCACCGTGGTCTCCGCCGCCGAGGCCGGCTGGGGATCGCTGCGGACGATCGGCGGATTCGCCCTCTCCGCCGCCCTGTTGGCCGCCTTCCTGATCATCGAGCGCAGCGTGCAGGAGCCGCTGATCCGGCTCGACATCTTCCGCAACCGCGGCCTGGTGGGCGCCAACATCAGCATCGCCCTGCTGTACGGCGGCGCGATGGGCTTCCAGTTCCTGCTCGCGCTCTACCTACAGGACCTCCAGGGCTGGAAGCCGTGGCAGATGGCACTGGTCCTGCTGCCGGCCGGCCTGATGGTGGTCATCATCGGCCCCAAGCTCGGCGCCCTGATGGAGCGCTTCGGCGTCACCAAGGTCCTGATGGTCGGGCTCGTGGCCTTCCTCCCCTGCTACCTGCTGATGCTCTTCATCGGCCAGGAGCCGGACCTCTGGCGGATCCTGCTGCCCGCGTCGGTGCTGTGGGGCGTGGGCTTCGCGCTCAGCATCGCGACACTGATGGTGGTCGGCACCAACGGGATCGCGGACGAGGAGCAGGGGCTCGCGGCCGGCCTGCTCAACAGCTCGCTGCAGGTCGGCGGCGCCTTCGGCCTCGCGGTCGTCACCGCCGTCATCATGCCCGGCACCGAGCTGTCGATGTTCTACCCCGGGCTCGCGGTCATCCTGGGCTTCGCCGTCCTCACACTCATGGCACAGTTGACGCACCGTCAGAAATGATCCCACCAGGCCGACCGGCGCGGCGGGGGCCGGAACTCCGGTGCACCGCGGCGCCGGCCGGGCCCGATCCCTACCGGACGGCCGACCGGTTACCGTCCGAGCGGTTACCGTCCGAGCGTCGAACCCGCCACCACGGCACCACGGTCGGGCCGGCTCAGGCGAACCGCGCCAGCCGCCGACCGGCCGCCCGCGCCCACACCGCCGGGAGCTGGGCCCGCGCCGCCTCGGCAGCCGCCAACTCCAGCCCGTACAGCACGCCGTAGCCGAACGCCTCGCCGGAGCCGGCCGCCCGCTCCCGCAGCGCGGCCGCCGCCACCACCGCGTCCTGGTGCTCCCCGAGCACCTCCTGGACGGCCTTCATCCGGGCGACGTACCGCTGCGCCGCCGAGCCGGCCACCGGTACCGCCGTCTCCCCCGCGTAGCGGGCCCGCTTGGCCGCCTTCCGCGCCTCGTGCAGCGCGGCGTCCCGCCCCGGCCCGCCGGCCTCCGCCAGCCGGATCCGCTTCGCCGTCCGCCGCTGCTCCCGCGCCGCCACCCGGGCCAGCTCCGGCACGGCGACCCGCCCCGCCCGCCCGCGCAACGGCGGATCCGCGAGCAAGGCGGCCAGGCCCGCCGCCAGGGCACGCCGCCGCCAGCTGTCCAGCGCCGCGACGACCTCCTTCCGGACCTCGCGGTGGTCGTCCCGGCTCCACCGCTCCAGTCGCCGGACGAGCCGCTCCGGCCCGCACGGCGCCGGCAGCTCCCGGGCCCGCGCCACCAGCCGCTCTCCCAGCACCTCGCCGTCCCGGGCCCGGCCGAGGGCCTCCCCGAGCCACCGCAGCTCGGCCACCAGCTCGTCGGTCGCGCCGGGCGCGAACAGTCGCCGGTACGTCCGCAGTGCGCTGCGCAGCCGCCGGCAGGCGACCCGCATCCGGTGCACCGCGTCCGGCTCGTCCGCCCGCACCGCGTCGTCGAGTCCGGCGAGCACCTCGGCCTGCGCCGCGATCCGGTCGAGCACCACCGCGCCCACCGTGGTGTCGGTTGCGGCCATGCGCGTTCACCCCTCCCGTCGGGGCCTGCGGGACGCCTTCCAGGCTAGCCCGCCGGGGGCGGGAGGGGCGGCCGGGCGGCCGGACCGGGATCACGGCCTCAGCTGGACGGCCAGCGACATCGTGTAACCGACCAGGGCGGCGAAGAAGCAGACGGCGGTGGCGTGGCGCGGGGTGAAGGGCAGTCCGGACAGCGAGGGGAAGAGGAGCACGGCGGTGCCGGCGGCCAGGTCGGCGATGTAGAGGCCGCCGGGCGGGACCACGCCGGTGGTGCGGGCCGCCCAGCCGGTGGCGACCAGGAAGCCGGTGAGCAGGACGAATCCGGAGAGCAGTCCGGAGCCGATGCTGGCGAGGGCGGGGTGCGGCTCGGGCGGCTCCTCGCCCTCGGGGAGGGCGGGGCGCAGGCGTTGGGCGACGGCGAGGGCCGTGACGGCGACGGTCACGGCCGCGGCGGCGCTGAGCAGGGGGCCAGGGTTCACCTAGGGCTCCTGGAGGTCGGGGGGTGATGGCCGAGGGCCGCGGCCAGCGCGGCCGGGACGAGGACGGTGAGGATCACGACGGTGGCCCAGACGGACGGTTCGAGCGCGGTCGGCGGTCCGTCGACCGGGGGCGGGAGCGCGGGTGCCCCGACGATCGCGACCGTCGCGAGCGGGCCCGGGGTCGGCGCGAGAGCCGGCGGGGCGGTCCGGGCCGGGGGCGAGGTGACGGTCGTGACGGCCGTCGGGCGGGGAGTGGCGGCCGTTGCCGGGGGCGCACCGACGAGCGGGGCGGCGGACGGCGGTCCGACCGGAGGCGGGTGCTGCGGCACGGCGGGCCCGGGCGGCGCGGGCCGGCTCGGGGCGGGCGGCGCGGCAGCCGGCGGCGCGGGCGAAAGCGCGGACGCGGACGGGAGCGAGGACACGGTGGGCGACGGTGACGGCGTCGACGGCTGCGCCGGTACCGGACAGTGACTCGGCGGTGGGTGGACGGTCGGCGGCGCGGGTGGCTCGGGCAGCTCGGGCAGCTGCGGCGGCGAAGGCCAGTACAGCGTGGGAGGGGACGGAGGCGAGGGAGGCGACGGAACCGGCGGCCACGGCCGGAGCGGCCCGTGCACCAGGGCCTGCCCCGAGGCCTGCACCTGGATCTGCCCCTGGGCGTGCGCCGGGGTCTGCGCTGCGGAGGCTGCGGGTGGACGGGGGTGCGCCGGGCCGGTGGCGTGGTCCATCGGCCGATTGTCGGATCACCTCCGCCGCCGACGGCAGTCCCTGACGCCCGCTCACCCCCGCTCACCCACCCAAACCCATCCCCCCGGTGAACTCCCGGCCCCCGCACCCCGAACGAACGGCCGATGGCGGACCCTCCGTTCGCCACCCGCCGACGCACCCTCGTGCCGCGTGTGAGCGTCGTGGCATACTCCGGGACATGACGACTTCCACCCCTGCGACCAGGGCCCTGCGGGCCGCGGTGTTCACCGCGCTCGCCGTGCCGCTGTCCGCGCTGGGCCAGGTCGTCATCACCGGTCGCCCGTTGCCGCTCGCTCTGGTGGCCGCCGCGACCGCCGTCGTCTTCGTGGTCGCGACCGCACTGGCCGGCCGGGAACGACGGCTGCTGCACATCTCGGCCGTGCTGGTCCCGGTCGAGCTGCTGCTCAACACCACCTTCAACCTGGGCCAGACCGGCTGCGGCCCGGTCCTCGGGGCCGAGCACGCCCCCGCGCGCGGCATGAACCTGCTGGTCTGCGGCGGCGGTTCGGTGGACGGGTCGCTGTTCTCGGGGCCGCTGGGGCACGCCGGGCCGGTCGCGCCCGCCGCCACCCAGCTGCTGGTCCTGCTGGTCCATCTGCTGGTCGCGCTGGTCGCCGCCGCCTGGCTGCGGCTGGGCGACGCCGCCCTGTCCGGCCTGGCCCAGGCCCTGCGCGCACTGCGCCAGTCGCTCGCGGCCCCGCTGCGGGCACTGTTCCTGCTGCTGGCGCCGGTGCCGGTCCGCCCGGTGCGGCGGGTGCCGCTGCCGGCCTCGGACCGCCCCCGGCCGCGGCGCGAGGCCGTGGTGCTCAGCCCCGCGCCGCGGCGCGGTCCGCCGGCCTTCGCGCCTGCCTGCTGACGCCCGGCGTCCGGTACCGCCCCGTCCGTGAGGGCCGCACGCCCTGACACTCCGGCGTCCGGACACCCCGAACGGGCCCCGGGCCACCGCCCGGCGCCCCGCAGGCAGCGCGCCCGACTCCCGCGTTCACCGATCCGAGCCCCCTCGCGCCCCGCGGCGCCCCGCGCCGCGCCGAGGCGGGCACCCCCGCGCGCGTTCGCGCGCCGCGTACAGGAGTTGACCCACCATGGCCCAGCCCACCGAACAGCCGCCCGGCCGCACGCAGTCCCAGCGCGTGAGCGCCCGCGAGCGGATCCAGGAGGCGCAGCAGCGCGAGCGGCTCGCCGCCAAGCGCCGGCAGCGGATCGTCGTCGGCGTCTCGATCGTCGCGGTCCTCGCCCTGGCGGGCGGTACGACGCTGGCGATCAACGCGGCGGGCGGCGACACCTCGTCCACCGCGTCCACCGCCGCCGAGCCGACCGCGCTGGTCGTCCCGGCCAACACCACCGGCCCGGACGGCACCGTGATCGTCTACGGCAAGGCGGACGCCGCCCACACCCTGCAGGTGTTCGAGGACTTCCGCTGCCCGGTCTGCAAGAGCTTCGAGACGACCAACGGCGAGACCGTCAGGAAGCTGGCGGACGACGGCACGGTCAAGGTGGAGTACCACCTGGCCGCGTTCCTCGACAAGAACCTCGGCGGCAAGGGCTCGCGCACCGCGCTCGCCGCCGTCGGCGCGGCGCTCAACGAGGGCGTCGACAAGTTCAAGCAGTTCCACGACGTGCTGTACGCCAACCAGCCGGACGAGCGCGAGGACGGCTTCGGCGACGTCAACCACCTGCTGGAGCTGGCCGACCAGGTGCCGGGCCTGAAGACGGACGCCTTCGTCAAGGCGGTCACCGAGCGCACCTACGGGCCGTGGGCGAAGAAGGTCGCGGACGCCTTCAACGACAGCGGGGTGACGGGGACGCCGACGGTCAAGCTGGACGGCAGGCCGATCACCCTGTTCAGCGGGAAGAACGCGGTGACGCCTGAGCAGTTCACCGCCCAGGTGAAGCAGGCCGCGGGCTTGCAGTGAGCACCACCGGCCCGGCCGATCACCCGGCCGGGCCGGCCCTTCACACCCACCGGAGTGCTCTGCCATGACCGCCCCGACCGCCGTGAACCCGCCCCGCCCCGTCTCCACCGCCGCCGCACCGCCGGGCCGTACGCCGATCGGCGCGGGCCGGGCGTTCGCGCTGTTCCTGTTCCTCGGCGGACTCCTCGGACTGGCCGCCTCGGCCGTCCTGACCTTCGACAAGCTCCGCATCCTGGAGAACCCGTCCTACGTCCCCGGTTGCAACATCAACCCGGTGATCAGCTGCGGTTCGGTGATGCGCACCGAGCAGGCGGAGGTCTTCGGCTTCCCGAACCCGCTGCTGGGTCTGGCCGCCTTCGGCGCGCTGGCGGCGGTCGGCGCCGGGCTGCTGGCCGGTGCCGCCTACCGCCGCTGGTTCTGGCTGGGCCTGCAGGCGGGCACCCTGGCGGGCGTCGTCTTCGTGCACTGGCTGATCGACCAGGCGCTGTACGACATCGGGGCGCTCTGCCCGTACTGCATGGTGGTCTGGGCGACGGTGGTGCCGCTGTGCTGGTACACCACGCTGCACAACCTGCGCTCCGGGGTGATACCGGTCGGTCCCCGGCTTCGACCGGTGGTCCGCGAGGCCGCCCGCTACCACTGGGCGCTGCCGGTGCTGTGGGCCGCCGTGATCGCGCTGCTGATCCTGAATCGGTTCTGGTACTACTGGAGCACCCTCCTCTGAGCCCCCCGCCGGCCCGTGGCCCCGCGCCCGCCGGGCAGGGCCACGGGCGGCCGGGCAGGGCCTCAACCGAAGACCGCCCGGCGGAAGGCGTTGCGCAGGTCGGTGAGCGGCTGGATCTCGCGGCCGTAGTGCACCTTGTTGGTCAGCAGCAGCGCCCAGCGGCCGAGCCGGCGGGAGACCCAGATCCCGGTGCCGGTGAAGCCGTAGTGGACGAAGGTGCCCTCGGCGGGGTCGGTGCCGGGGGCGCAGAGCCAGGACAGCCCGCGCGTGGGGGTGAGCCCGCCGGTCTGCTCGCGCAGCGACTCGGCGATCCAGGGCCCGGCCCAGGCCGGCCTGGCCGGCGGGTCGAGCGGCCGCGGATCGAGCAGCGGCGGGTCGAGCAGCGCGGTGAGGAAGCGTTCGAGGTCGCGGGCGGTGGAGAAGACGCCCGCGTTGCCGGAGACGCCACCGAGCAGCCGGGCCGACGGGTCGTGCACCACCCCGCGCAGGTGGGCGCCGGCGGCCTCGTCGTACTCGGTGGGCGCGGTGCGCGCGGTCCAGGCCGGGCCGAGCGGGCCGAACCGGGTGTCGGTCATCCCGAGCGGGCGCCAGACCTGCCGTTCGGCGAGCGTGTCGAGGGGGGCACCGGCCAGGTCCTCGACGAGGTGGCCCAGCAGGACGGCGGCGCGGTCGGTGTACTCGACGGCGCTGCCGGGCGGGCGGTGCAGCGGGGCGGCGAGGATACCGGCCAGGATCGCCTCGCGCTCCCGGCCGTAGCGCTGCTCGAACTCGGTGCGCGGCGGCATTCCCGCCGTATGGGTGAGGAGTTGACGTGCCGTCACCAGTCCGGTCGGCTGCCCGGCGGCGGGCGGCCAGTAGGTGCCGAGCGGGCGGTCGAGCGGGAGCCGGCCGGCCTGCCACAGGGCGCCGGCGCAGGGCCAGAGCGCGACGATCTTGGTGAGGCTGGCGAGGTCGAAGAGCGTGTCGGGCCCCATCTCCAGGCGCCCGTAAGGGCCTTGACCGAGCAGACCGGCGCTGCCGCGCTCGCGCACCCCGCCGGCGTCGCCGACGGCCCAGACGCCGCCCGCCCCGACCCTGTGCAGCCCGGCCGTCACCAGCCGCGCCAACTCCCCGCCGGGGGCGGCCCGGACGGCCGCCGGGTCGGGGGCGGCGGCCCCTCGCGGATGCTCGTCCATGCCTGCCCCCGCCCGCTCGGCCACCGGTCCGCCGGGAGCCTACCCAGCGGGCGGGCGGTCAGACGGCGGGCGCGCCGCCGAACTCCTTGCCGAGGCAGATGCTCTGCGGGTGGTCGCGGTAGATGCCGAACTTCCGGATCGGGTCGTACCCCTCGGAGCCGTAGAGCGCGACCGCCTCGGGCTGCTCGGTGCCGGTCTCCAGCACGAACCTGGTCCGCCCGGCCTCGGCGGCGGTCCGCTCCAGCCGGCGCAGCACCGTCCGCGCGAGGCCCCGCCCGCGGGCGGCGGGGACGACGAACATCCGCTTCAGCTCGGCGTCGCCGTCCCGCATCCCGTGCGGGCCGGCCTGCTTGGCCCGCCAGCCGCCGCAGGCCACCGGCTCGCCGTCGAGGTAGGCGATCAGGAACAGACCGGCCGGCGGCTCGAAGTCGTCGGGGTGCAGCTCGGTGAGGTCGCCCTCGCCGTAGCGGCGGACGTACTCCTGCTGCACCTCGGCCGAGAGTCGCTGGGCGTCCGGGTGACCGTAGCCGGTGACGCGGATCTCGATGCCGTCGCCCTCGCTGGCCCGCGTGCCGGCGGTCGCGGTGATGCTCTCCATGGTCCAAGAGCCTACGACCCCGGGTCAGCGCCCCTCGAACCGGGCGACCAACTCGTCCTTGCCGAACATCCGGGCGGTGTCGACGGCGGACGGCGTACCGGCCGCCGGGTCGGCGCCGCCGGCCAGCAGGGCGGTGAGCACGTCGTCGGCGCCCTTGAAGACGGCGCCGGCCAGCGGGGTCTGCCCCCGGTCGTTGGCCCGGTTCGGGTCGGCGCCGCGGGCCACCAGAGCGGTGACGGTGGCGGCGTGGCCGTGGTACGCGGCGAGCATCAGCAGGGTGTCGCCGCGGTTGTTGGCGAGGTTGGCGGGCGCACCGGCGTCGACGTAGGCGGCGAGGGTGTCGGTGTCACCGGCCCGGGCCGCATCGAAGAGCTTCCCGGCCAGCTCGATCACCTCGGCGTCCGGGGCGTCGGCGGCGGGCTGCTGGCTGGCGGCGTCGGTCATGGCGGGCCTCTCCTGGGCATCTCGGGCGCCCCCGGGACTCGCCCCGGGAGCTTCTCGGTCGATCGGTCGCGCGTACCGCACCGTAGCGGCCCGGTACGCGGGCGATCCAGCGCGCGTCCGGTACGCGGACGGCGGCCGGATGGCGACATCCCCCGCACGACACGCGTGCGGGAAGGTGTCGCAGCCATTCGAGCGAACTTCGCGATGCCCCCGGAAGCTTCCCGCCCGGCCGCCGGGAATACCTCGGCGCCGGTACACGGGGCCGCCAGGCCCCCGTTCGGGGCGGTTCGCATACCTCCACGCGGCCCGCAGGCCGGTATTGACCGATAAAACCACCCATTTGCACCGTTCCATCATCTATTACTTTTTGTCACGATTAGGGAACTTTTCGTGACACTGTCCCCGTCCCCCTCCCCCGAGGAGCAGACCGTGATCCTCTCGATTTCCGGCATCGTCCTGTTCGGCACCATCGCCTTCCTCTTCTTCCGCAGGGACGGACTAAAGGTCTCCCACGCCATCGTCTGCGCCCTCCTCGGCTTCTACATCGCCGGTTCCTCGATCGCTCCGAGCATCACCGCGGGCGGCGCCAGCCTGGCCAGCCTGCTCGGCGGCATCAAGTTCTAGCGCGGCCACTCCCCCGTACGGGCCCGGGCGCGGATCCCACCGCCCCGGGCCCCGTCGTACACCCGCCGCCGACCCCCTGAACCCGACCGTCCCACTCGCCCGGGGAGCCAAGGAATGCCGCTCAACCGCCACCTCAGCAAGGGCCGCGACCTCGCCCGCACGGCCGGCGACCACGCCGGCGACATGTTCGCGCCGCTGACCGTCATCGGGCGCGGACTGCGCCACCACGTCGCCTGGACCAAGGAGCGCTGGCAGGCCACCCCGAAGGAGCGGCGCGGGCCGACGATCTTCCTGACCGCCGCCATGCTGCTCGGCATCTACCTGCTGCCGCACGGGCTGCTGTTCGCCCTGGTCGCCCTGATGGCCAGCGCCGCCTGGACCGGACGCTCCCCCAAGGGGCCGCCGAACCCGCCCGAGGCGGACGTCGCCGACGTCAAGCTCACCGCCCTGTACGCCGCGCTGACCCCGTACCTGGCCGGGCCGGACGACCTCGCCCCGCTGTACCACCACGAGGGCGGCTACAAGGACGTCTTCGGCTCCTGGGAGTTCGACGCCGAGGGGCGGCTCGCCCGGCTGGAGCTCGTCTACCCGGCCTACTTCACGGACACCGAGCCCGCCGCCCGGGCCCGGATCGAGCAGGTCGTCCAGGGCAAGGCCGGCCGCGCCCGGGAGTACCGCTTCGACTGGGACGAGGAGTCCAACCGGCTGCGGATCGCCGCGCTGAGCCCGCTGGCCACCGACATCGCGGCCCAGCGCTTCGTGACCACCCCCGGCGAGATCGTGCTGGGCTTCACCGACGAGGACGGCAGCGCCCGGACCATCCCGGTGGGCCAGGGCGGCACCATCACCCAGCAGCCGCCGGTGGTCTGGCGCACCGGCCCCCGCTCGGGCGAGCCGCACCTGCTCGCACTCGGCGTGACCGGCTACGGCACCTCCAGCCTGATCCGCTCGATCGCGCTCCAGGCACTGCCCTTCGGCGACCTCGTGGTGATCGACGGCGCCGGCACCGGCGAGCACGCCTGCCTGGTCAACCGGCCCGGCGTGCACACCGTGGAGACCAGCCTGCACGGCGCACTGGCCGCGCTGGAGTGGGCCGCCAAGGAGACCGAACGCCGGCTGACCGCCCTGAACACCGCCCGGCACGCGGGGACGGCGCCACCCGAGGACGTCACCCGGCCGCTCTGGCTGCTGCTCGACCACCCGACCGAGCTGAGCGAACTGGCCCACGCCGAGGGCCGGCCGGACCCGCAGGACCTGCTGGAACTCCCCCTGCGGCACGGCCGGGCCGCCCGGGTCACCGTGGTGATCGCCGACGGCATCGACGCCCGGGACCGGATCACCCCGACCGTCCGGGCCACCACCCGGGCCCGCGTCCTGCTCGGCCCGACCGGCCCCGAGGAGAGCTACGCCGCGCTCGGCGCGCCGCTGGACATCGTGCCCGCCGCACACGCCCCCGCCGGCCGCGGCTACGCCCGGATCGGCACCGGCACGCCGGTCCGCCTCCAGGTGCCGGCCACCGTCGACCCGCTGGACGAGGAGGCGCCGGCCCAGCTGCGCGAAGCGGTGATCGCCCTGCTCCCGCACCGCGACACCCGGACGGAGGCGGCCGCACCGGTCGACCTCCCGCCGCGCCCGGCGGGCCCGCCGCCGATGCCTCCGGCCGAGCCGGTCCAGCAGCCGCAGCCGGTGGAGCTGGGCAAGGAGCACACCGCCCTGCGGCTCCGTCCGCCGGCCTGAACGGGCCGGCCGGGGCGGGGCGGCGTAGGCCGACGGAACCCGCCCCGGTAGGCTCGTGGACGGAAAGGCCGACCGGTCACCGGATGTGAAATAGGTGACACCTGGGGTGATATCCACGGCCAGATGTGACAAATCGGGCGCCGGTGGGTACAAACAGGGGCGGCACGACAGACGACGCATGTCCCGGGACGGGAATCTTCGTCGGAAGCCGAGCGTTGACCGAACGACGAAGAACAGCGACCACTAGTCCTGTGGGCCATAAGCCCGGGAGGCACGATTCATGAGCGAGCGAGCTCTCCGCGGCACGCGACTCGGGGCCACTAGCTACGAGACCGACCGTGGTATCGATCTGGCTCCCCGCCAGACCGTCGAGTACGCATGTCAGAACGGACACCGATTCGAGGTTCCTTTCTCGGTCGAGGCGGAGATCCCCTCGGCCTGGGAATGCCGCTTCTGCGGCCAGGAAGCAGTACTCCTCGACGGTGACGAACCTGAGGAGAAGAAGACCAAGCCCACGCGTACCCATTGGGACATGCTGATGGAGCGCCGCACGCGCGAGGAGCTGGAGGAGGTGCTGGCCGAGCGGCTGGCCGTTCTCCGCTCCGGAGGGATGAACCTCGCGGTACACCCGCGGGACACCCGTAAGAGCGCCTGACCCCCGCTCCCGCCCCAGCGGGAGCACGCGAAAAGGGACCCTGGCCCCCAGGGTCCCTTTCGCGTTGTCCGCGGGTGCCGCACCCCGGCACAGGTAGGCCGAGCGGAGGACGTCGTCGGAGCCCTGCGGCGTGGCCGCCTCGGCGCCGGAGACGACGCGGAAG